>PMUF01000163.1:0-18141 GCA_003167015.1 Chitinophagaceae bacterium
TCAGCAGTGCCGACACCCTTAAGAAATTATGCTTCGAGCTGAAACCCGGACTGGCCACTCTTCCCGGTGCACCTCCCTTCCTGGTGGTCCTGGCTGCCAATATAGAAGGCAAGGCCGCCGTGGCTGTCCTGCTGGATGACCAGATCGTCGCGGCCCGCAACCTGCAGGCTCCTGCCATCATCAAAGAACAGGTCGCGCCCCTCATCAAAGGCGGCGGAGGTGGCCAAAAGACACTGGCTACCGCCGGGGGGCAGGAGGCAGGTAATCTGCCGCAGGTGATCGAGAGGGTGAGAGGGTTGTTAACGCCAACTGTCGCATAATCTATCAAATGGATAATCTCCAACCCGATCCCGAATTATTAAGCACCCTCGTCTCCATGCCGATGCCGTTTGGCAAATACAAGGGCACGCTACTGTGCGACCTCCCCGTCTCTTACCTGGAATGGTTCCACCGGGAAGGCTTTCCCAAAGGGAAAATGGGCATGCTCCTGGCCACCATCTACGAAATAAAAATCAATGGGTTAGAAAAACTCCTGGACCCCCTGAAAAAGGCGAGAGGTAAAAGCGCCGGTTTTTAACATTTCCGAAAGCTTTCGTATTTCAGGAAATCCCCTTATATTTGAACTACGAAGATCGACGTAGATAAAATAATTGTTTAATTAATCAAAACCGCAGTGATGAACCAACCACTTTTAAAGATCTCGGGATCGGTATGCCTGATGTTCCTGCTCCATACCTCCGGCTTTGCCCAGGAGGAGGCCAATACAGAGAATGACACCGACAAAGGGAGCCGCTATGACGAGATCATCATTCGACATAAAGGCGATAAGGACGCCAAAGTGACTGTAGAAATCAAGGACGGTCAGGTGTTGGTGGACGGTAAGCCCGTCGCTGATTTCGAGGACAGCACGATTTCGATCCACAAGCGCAAAATAAAAATAAGGACGTCTGACGGTAATAGCTTTTCCTTCAGCGGCCCCGAAGACGCGGATGTGCTGTCTCTGGGAAATGTGGACGGGCAGGCCATGGCCCGTGCGTTTTCCCCTTTCCGCAACGGCGGCGGCTGGAGCTATGGCGGTGATGACGTCCGGCCCCGCTCGAACAGGGCTTTCCTGGGCGTAACCTCAGAGAAACCTTCGGACGGCGAAGGCGCCAGGGTTATTAACGTCAGCAAGGGCAGCGCTGCTGAAAAATCCGGTCTTCGGTCCGGCGACGTGATTACCAAAGTGGACGATATGGACGTAACGGACCCGCAATCCTTGACAGATGCGGTCAGGCAACACCAGCCCGGGGAGAAGATCGCCATAACCTTCAGCAGGGATGGCAAGGTGCAGAAGGACTCCGTAGTCCTTGGTAAGGCCAGGACCACCCAGGCCTATGGTTATGGCTATGGGGCGCCGGATCTCAGGCAGCTGGAACAACTCCAGGATCTCAAGCAGCTTCAACAATTCCAGGGAATGCCTCATGATTTTAACCTGACGCTCGACAATCCGCTGAAATTCGGCATCCGCGCACAGGACACCGAAGATGGCAAAGGCGTAAAGGTATTGGATGTCGACGACGAGTCCACGGCGGCAAAGGCCGGCATTAAGGAAGGTGACATCATCACGCGTTTTGATGGCAAGGAGATTAACAGCGCCACCGCATTGACCGAAGCAGCCCATGCAGCCAGGGAAAAGGCCAGCGTAAAGATCACCCTTATCCGCGACGGAAAGACGCAGGAGGTTGAGGTGCATGTACCGAAAAGGTTACGGACGGCCGATCTCTAAACGATAGCGCTGACGATGCTGGCCAGCGAAGGGCCTGTCAGCCCGTCGTGCCGATTGCTATAATACTTTTTCCAGGCCTCTTCCGGTTCCAGGAAATGCACCGAAGAAAAGCCCAGCTCATAGAGCCTCCGGGAGAGGTCTTCCGGGCGGAAATAGGTCACCCATGGTTCGCCGGCCGCGGCGGCACGAGCGGCGGTATAGTGCATGGCCCCTCCCAGCCGTTCCTGGGCAAAAGTGAACACCAGTTCGCTGCCCTTGGGCAGGGTACTGACAAACCGGAATACGGCATCGACGGCATCCTTGCTCAGGTAGACAGTCACCCCCAACCAGGAAATAAAACAGGGGGCATGGAAGTCAAACGAACTTTTGCGCAACGCCTCTTCCAGGGTTTCTGTTTCGAAGTTGATGGCAACGAGTTGACAGTTAGCCGGAATAGAGAGACCGGCCCAGGAGAGGCGCTGCCTTTTTTGTTCCTGGGTAGCGTGATGATCGGCTTCAAAGATTTTCAGCCCGTCGAGCCCTTCAGGCTGCCGCCAGGCAAAAGTATCCAGACCGGCTCCCAGCAACAGGTATTGCCGGACACCCCGGTCATAAGCCAACAGCAATTGGTCTTCCGCATACCGGCTGCGCAATGCGATCCGTGAGCGTAGCCGCAGGGTCTCGGGATGCTGGAATTGCGATGCCCTGGCCTTTATTTCTTGGATATGTCCCGGATCAAGCAGCTGAAGGATCACCGGGTCGGAGAACAACTTAGGCTCTCCGTCTAACAACTGATGCGCTGCACGGAGCCCCGCCGCCCCCAGGGAAGTAAGACTACCTTCAGGATTATTCATAAGAAAGCATTGATGTGGACTCCAAAGTTAATACATTACGATAATAGACCATTTTCCCTCCGGCCGGGAAATGCGCCATGAATATGGTAGATTTGCAGCATGCAGACCCTGCCGTGCCCGGCAGAAGGTCGATTTATATGGCGATTAATTATGATGCATACGAAATAGTAGTGGGCTTGGAAGTGCACGCACAATTACTTACCCGGACGAAACTTTTCTGCGGGGATAGTGCCGCTTTTGGCGGAGAGCCTAATACGCATGTCAGCCCCATTACCCTCGGTCACCCCGGAACGTTGCCCAGGCTCAACAGAACAGCTGTTGAGTATGCCATCCGTATGGGCCTGGCCTGTAACAGCGAAATAGAACGGCACAATTATTTTGCCCGAAAAAATTACTTCTATCCCGATCTGCCGAAAGGATACCAGATCTCTCAGCACACCACTCCGGTCTGTAAGGGCGGAGTCGTGAATATCCGTATGCCCGACGGTCAGCGAACGATCCGCCTCAACCGTATTCATCTGGAAGAGGATGCCGGTAAGAGCCTGCACGACGTGGATCCCGACTATACCTCCGTGGACCTCAACAGGGCCGGCGTACCCCTGATAGAGATTGTGACAGAACCCGATCTCCGCAGCGGCGACGAAGCCTATGCTTATCTCACCGAGCTGCGTAAGATCCTTCGCTACCTGGAGATCTGTGACGGCAACATGGAAGAAGGTTCCATGCGGTGTGACGCCAATGTGTCCGTTCGGTTAAAAGGGGCGACGACGCTGGGTACGAAGGTCGAGGTGAAGAACCTCAACTCCATCCGAAATGTCCGGCGGGCGATAGAATTCGAGGCGGGACGCCTTATTGGATTGGTCGATCAGGGAATGGCCGTTCGGCAGGAAACCAGGAGTTTCGATGCCGGTGCAGGGACTACGTTTGCCCTACGCACGAAGGAAGAGGCCAATGACTATCGGTATTTTGCCGATCCGGATCTGCCGCCGTTCGAAGTGACGGAGGCTTTCCTTGAAAAGATCCGGGCCGGCCTTCCGCCATTGCCCGAACAGTTAGTTGCAACATTCCGTACGGTGCTTCAGTTGCCGGAATACGATGCCCGCGTCATTTGTGATGACAAGGATAGTGTCGCTTACTTTGAAAAATTGATCGGCTATACGACGAACTACAAGGCGGCTGCCAACTGGTTGCTGGGACCTGTCAAATCCGGCCTTAACGAAAAGGGGCAGGACTGGAAGGATTTCCCCGTGGCCCCCGCCGCCCTCGCCCGGCTCATGCAGCTGGTAGAAGAGGGCCGCCTGAGCTTTTCCATCGCAGCCGAGCGGATTTTTCCCGCTCTCGTGGAACAGCCTTCCCGTGAGCCGCTCGATATTGCCATCGCACTCAACCTGCTGCAAAGCTCAGATACGACGGAAATAACAGCCTGGATCGACCAGGCGCTGGCCGGGATGCCCGATAAAGTCTCCGAATACAAAAAAGGCAAGAAAGGTTTGATCGGCCTGTTCGTCGGGGAAGTAAAAAAACTGTCCAAAGGGAAAGCGGATCCCCGGCTGACCAATCAATTACTCATCGAAAAACTGGAAAATTAATATGACAAAAAGATCTTTGTGCATAGTTCTCGCTAGTGCATGCATCCTCTTTATCGGGGCTTGCCAACCAAAAAAGAAAGGAACTTTCTCGGTATCCGGTACGTTTAAAAATGCAGATAAGCTTGCTTCTGTCGAAGGACCGGTGTCCAAGGTCTACCTGTTGGAAGTGACGTATGGCAAGGACCAGCCGCCAGTTATCCTGGACTCGGCCAAAATACCCGCTGTGAACGGCAGCTTCAGCCTGACAGGCTCTGCTCCGACACAGGAAATATTCGAATTAGTGTTTGGGAATAACGTGATCGCCGTTCCCCTGATCAATGACGCGGCGGAGGTAAAGGTCAGTGTAGACCTGGGGAAGAAAGATGATTTTTATGAGGTGAGTGGTTCCGAGGCCAGCAATCAGTTGAAAGATCTGGTCAACATCTTCGGCAAAAAGAATTATGAGGTCGAAAGGACTATGGCCGACCTGGACAGCCTCAAGCAGGCCAATGCACCGGATAGTCTTCAGCTGGGCGCCATCGCCCAAAAGGATGCAGCTGTGCAGGACCTGAATACCTACCTCAAACAGGCTATCAATACTAATACTAATGCGACGATCTGTGCCCTGGCCCTCGGTTGGTCTTCCCGCAGCTTTTCCAAGTCTGAATTCGAATCGTCGCTGACCGATCTGCTGAAGAAATATCCCGATAACAATGTACTCCAGGGACTCAAACAGAGTTATGATCAGCAACTGGCGCAGATGGCCCAGCAGCAACACCAGGACAGCGCCAGCAGTTGGATAGGCAAGCTGGCTCCCGATCTGGCCCTCCCCGATGTCAATGGTCGTCCCGTTCCCCTGACGTCCTTTCGGGGCAAATACCTGCTGGTAGATTTCTGGGCCAGCTGGTGCGGTCCCTGCCGGGCGGAGAACCCCAATGTGGTCAAGGCGTACAACGAGTTCAAAGGCAAAAACTTCGCTATCCTCGGCGTTTCCCTCGACAAGGAAAAGGCTGCCTGGCAGGAAGCGGTCAGGTCTGACAAGCTGGACTGGAGCCAGGTCAGCGACCTCAAGTTTTGGAGCAGCAAGGCAGTGGAAACGTTCAAGTTCGACGGTATTCCCTTCAACGTGCTGATCGATCCGCAGGGTAAAGTGATCGCGGAGTCGCTGCGCGGCGACGATCTGGAAAATAAATTAAAGGAAGTGTTGAATTAAGGCATGGACTTAAATAATCTACTTATTTATCTAAAACGAGATACTGTTAAAGTTGATCATATTCTGCAAAAGGAAAATAATAACTTTAACCTGCTCAGGCAACTTGCTGCTATAGGCGTTATATTCGGGCATTCATTTTATCTGTTCCATTCAAGTTACGAAGAACCTATAAAAAGTGTTCTGCATTTTACTTATTCAGGGACACTATGTGTTTATATATTTTTCTTTGTAAGCGGAATGCTTGTCACACAAAGTTTTTTCAATACATCCAATAATATTAAATTCATAATAAAAAGATTCGCCCGGATCTGGCCGGGGTTGGCCGTATGTCTGTTCCTGACTGTTTTTGTGATCGGTCCGTTTTTTACTACGATAGGCATTAAGCAATATTTTCTGCACGGGGAAACGAGAGATTATTTAATCACTAATGCATTACTTGTGAATACCCGGTTTTACTTACCTGGCGTGTTTGAAAAAAATTTATTTCGGGGTGGCGTAAATGGCTCATTATGGACATTGCCTGCAGAAGTACGCTGCTATACTTTTGTGTTGCTATTGGGGCTTATCGGTATTTTAAGAAACAGAATTTATGTATTATGCATAAGCTTAATCATATTAGCTCTGTATATTTTCCATGTTGCGTATTTAAATTTCTTTTTTTCAGAGATTGAAAAAACAACACTGTTTATATTTTTCCTGGCCGGAATCCTTGTATATTGTTTTAAGGACAAGGTGATCATCAATAATTTTATAGGGGTAGGGTTATTTATTTTGTTCTTATTCATCAGGAATGACGGCATCGGGGCAGAAGTACTGTTCGACATTTTTCTGATATACGCAACGCTCTGTTTTAGTAAAGACAAATTTCTGAGGAGAATAAAATTTGACTTTGACTACTCCTATGGCATCTACATTTATGGGTTTCTGGTTCAACAGATTATTGCATACAAGTTTGGCAACTTATCTTCTTATCAGAGCATGTGCCTGACTATTCCAATAACGGTGATAGTAGCGATGTTGTCATGGCATTTTATTGAAAAGCCTTCTTTGAACTTTGCAAAAAGAATAATGAGCAATTATCAAATAAAAAGCCTCATAATCAATAAATTATGAGGCTTTAAGCGTGGTCACGCCAGGAATCGAACCTGGATCCAGGGCTTCGGAGACCCTTATACTATCCATTGTACTACGTGACCAAAACGGGGCGTCCCCGGGCCAGAGCTTCGCGTTCGCTCGGGTATCCCAAAGGGACGGCAAAACTACTTAATAAAATTCACTTCAACAACCCTTTCAGGTTGCTGCTAAAGATCTTTACGGCAATAGCCAGCAGGATGACACCGAAGAATTTTCGGATGGCAATCATCCCGGCAGGGCCAAGCATCCTTTCGATGAGATCCATCGACTTCAAAACGATAAAGATGAAGATCAGGTTCAGGATGATACCCAACAACACCACACTGGTCTCGAAATTGGCTTTCAATGACATGATCGTGGTCAGTGTGCCGGAGCCGGCAATCAGCGGGAAGGCGATAGGCACGACTACGCTGGCCTTCTCATCCGGCTGGCTTTTGAAGAGCTCGATCCCCAGCACCATTTCCAGGCCGAGAATGAAGATCACAATGGAACCGCCTACGGCGAATGAGCGCTGATCGACGCCCAATATCTTCAGGAACTGTTCGCCGCCGAAGAGGAAGAGAACCATCAGCGCACCCGAGATCAGCGTAGCCTTGCCTTCATGCAGGCCGCCGAGCTTTTTCTTCAGGGCATGCAGCAGCGGGATGCTGCCGATGATATCGATGACGGCAAATAACGTAAAGCTTACCGTGAGCAACTGATCGAAGTCAAAATTGAATTTCATGTGGACTCACTGTTTTGCATAGAAACTCGATGGCTTATGCTGTTCGCGCTCTGTCGGAGCCTGGTTATAGAGGATCTCGTACTGCGGCGTACCCTCTTGCCAGAACATCCGGATGACGCAACCATAATGCAGCGAAAATACTTTAAAGCTGTCGATGAGCTGCGTACCGGTGATCCCCGACAAGATGCTCCGGATCACTCCACCATGTGCGACGATCGCCACATCTCCGCCCGAACCCGCCACATCCCCTGCACCGGCGCCCCCGGCGTTGGCCGTCATCGTACCCCGGATCGTCTCCCAGCACTGCGTTACCCGCTGGTGCAGGTCGAGATAGCTTTCTCCGCCCGGAATACGCACCTGCACGAAATCCGCCATCCATGGATCGACCTCTTCTTTGGGCAGCTCGTCCCAGCTGCGCATTTCCCACTCCCCGCAATGGACCTCCATCAGTTGATCCAGCAGGATCGGAGTGTGATCGGGAAAGAGATGTCGCGCCAACCGGCTGCAACGTTGTAGTGGACTGCTATAGACAGCCGTGATGCCGGACGGCAGATGTCCCCGGATCACCTCCGCCTCTTCCGTGAAGCTCTCCGTGACATCCAGATCCGTCTGTCCGTAACAGATGCCCTTGGCGACGGCCGGTGTAGTATGACGTATGAGGAAAATGTTGTCCATGGCCCCTTAAAGATACCGCCAAATCAGGATAAATCCCAGGTAAATAACGATCTCCGTCACCTGCTGGATAGCCCCAAGGCAGTCTCCTGTGTACCCTCCGATCCATTTTTCGAAGTACCGGTACAAAGAATAAGTGGTATAGAGGGCCGGCAGGATAACGAGGAGGAAAGGCCAGGGCAAAAACGCGAAGGGAACTAACGCCAGCAGGATGGTCACCACCAGCACGGCGGGGGACAAAGGGGCGCCTGTCGCCAGTGGCCTGGCTTTGCTCTGATCCGGGTCGGCTGCATAGGTCCCGCGCTGCATGACCAGCACCGGCATCAACCGGCTGACGCTGTGGGCCACGATGACCGCCAGAATAAACCACCGATACGCAAAAAACACCGACGAACCGGGATGGGCCAGGTCCGCAGCATACCCCGGCAATGCAGCCAGCAATACGAATTTACTGCTGAGGATGGCCATCAGCCCGATAGCGCCGAAAGCGCCGATCCGGCTATCCTTCATGATATGTAAAATTTTTTCACGGGTCCAGCCACCGCCAAACCCATCACAGACATCGGCAAATCCATCTTCGTGAAAGGCGCCTGTGACGAACATCCCGGTGATCATCGATGCTATAATGCCGGCATCCGTCGAGACATACCGGGAGAAAACCAGGAATGCCAGGGCACTAAGCGCACCGACAATCCATCCGACAACGGGGAAATACCGGCGTGCCTGTTGCAAATACAGCGGACTGTGATCGATGGTCCCCGGTACTGGTATCCGCGTCAGGAACATGACCGCCGTTAAAAAGATCTTTCCTTCTTTTTTCATATATCGCCTTTCATATATCGCCGCCTTTGCTGACGCCTGCCGATTCGAAAGACGCCATCTCCTGCAGGAAATTCACGGCCGATTGCACCAACGGCCACGCCATCGCTGCACCGGTGCCTTCGCCAAGGCGCATGCCCAGCTGTAACAAGGGTTCGGCGCCCAAATATTTCAGCATTTTCGTATGACCGCTTTCTCCGCTGCAATGGGAAAAGATACAGGAGTCGGTTATGTGGCTGTCCAGCAGCCTGGCCAATAATAGCGCCGAGGTAGTGATGAATCCGTCGACCAGGATAATCATTTTTAGTTCTGATGCCTTCAGATACGCTCCCGTCAGCATAGCGATCTCATAGCCGCCGATATGCTGCAGGATGGTCAGCGGATCAGGATTCGCGGCAATGGCCGGCAGGTGCAGGCGAAAGACTTGCTGTAACGTCTCTTTTTTCTTTTTCAGCTGTTCGTCATTCACGCCCGTTCCCCGGCCCGTACATTCATCTACCGGGATGCCTGTAATATAGCTCATGATCAGTGTGGCCGAAGAAGTGTTGCCGATACCCATTTCACCCAACCCGATGCAATTGCAGCCTTTCGAGGCCAGGTCCGTGACTATTTCCTTTCCGGCTTCGATCGCCGCGATGGTCTCCCCGGAGGTCATGGCGTCCCCCTCCACATAATTGCGGGTGCCATATCCTATTTTCTTCGTGACCAGTCTGCCGGCCAGCGAGACAGTATCGAAATCGAAATTGACACCTGCATCTACTACCGTGAGCCCGAGATCGTGCTGGCGGCAGAATACGTTGATGGCGGCGCCGCCCGAAAGGAAATTCAGCACCATTTGTGCCGTGACGGACTGCGGGTAAGGATTGACCAGCCCGGTGGCGGCGATACCGTGGTCGCCGGCAAATACGACGATATGTGGCCGGACCAATTGCGGATCGGTTGTCCCCTGCAGCAGACCTATTTGCAGGGCGATGTCTTCCAGCCGCCCCAACGCACCCAAAGGTTTGGTCTTATTGTCTATCTTATGCCGGAGTGCCTGGCGCAGGGTTAATGATGTCGCTGTTTGCATACCATCGATCATTTATTTTTGAGCATCAGCGGGATGCCGCTGACCATAAAGATAGCCTGATCCGCCTTTGCCGCAATATATTGGTTGACCCACCCCTGGAGATCGGTGAATTGACGGCCTGCCGGCGTGTCGGCATGCAACCCCATACCGATCTCATTGCTGATCAGGATGAAAATGGCATCCTGCATGGCCAACGCGTCGATCTCCTGGCGGCAGGCCGCGAGGCAGGCATCGATATCGGTATGCAGATCTGAAAAGAAGTTCGTGATCCAGAGCGTTACGCAATCGATGACCGCTACCCGGCCATCCAGCGGCAACCGGCTAAGCTGTTTTTCTTCTTCCATCGAGGTCCAGCGTTCGTCCCGTTCCTGTCGGTGACGATCTATCCGTTGGCGGAATTCCTCATCCCAGATCCGCGCGGTAGCGACGTAGACAGGATGATCGCTGTACTGCAAAGCCAGCTCCTGGGCATACCGGCTCTTCCCGCTGCGGGCTCCCCCGGTGATGAAGATCAGCTTAGACATAAGGAACAGGCTTTCATATTGATCAATTAAGGAACTAAGGTAGTTATAATTCTACCGTCGCCCCTGCGGTGAACATCGCGGGAATGGAATTAAACCCGTAAACGGTGACAAATTTCTTGTCGAAGATATTCCTGGCCTCGACAAAGATCTTCAGATGGGTGACCACCTTGTATTCCGCATAGCCGTTCAGAATAGCAAACGGTTTCAGCACGACGTCCGGAGCGTCATATCCACCGATATCATAGCGTTTGCTTTCGTAGTGGCTGGTGAGACTGACATACAACCCGGACACCGGCCTGACACCCAGGGTAACATTCACTGTATGCTCAGGTACCCGCAGGGCATAGTCATAAGTCGTGTCATCGTAGGATTCATGGGTCTGCGTCTGCTGTTTCATTTTTGTCCAGGTATAGTTGGCTGACAACGACCAGATCTTCGCAAACTTGATGCTGCCTTCCCATTCGATCCCGTTGCCCCATTCCTCATCGTAATTATAATACAGATTGGTGAAAAAATTGTAATCGATCCCGTTTTTGGTATTCCTGTGGAAATAAGTAGCGCGGGTATTCAGCAAGTTATTATTGAACTGGATGCCCCCTTCATAGCTCTTCGATGTCTCTGGCAGGAGGGAGGGATCGCCATAGGGAGAATACAGCTGGTAGAGGGTAGGGGCTTTGAAAGCAGTAGCGATGCTGCCATATATCTTCCAGTTGGGGTCGATCAGCCAGGCAGGATTGAAAGTATAGGTATAGTTGCTGCCGTAGCGGGAATCCGTATTCAACCTGCCGCCGAGTTCGGCGCTCAGTCCGGACTTGCCGCTGTACAATAGTGAGCTGTACATGGAAGTCTGACTGACGGAAGTGTCGCTGAAGTCACCATAGTTGCTGGCTTCATGCATGGCGGCATACCGGTAATCGGCGCCGTTCAACAGGGTGAAGCCATAGCCCAGGTTCGTACTGGCGAACATTTCCAAATATTGAGACGTACCGACATAATGATCGGTGTAATAGGATTGACCATAAACGCTGTCCTCCAACAGTTGTAATTGAGAGGTGCCGTAGCGATAATTGCCGGTGATTGTCGTGTTGGCCAGCTTGTAGGTAAAGCCTCCGCCTGCCAGCAGGCTTTTGGTCTTGCTGGTATAATCTACCGCCGGCGTGAAAGCGCCGTAATCGATATCTGTCGAATACTGGCTGTATTGAAAAAAACCCTTGACGGCCAGTGCGCTGGTGGCATTCCAGCCGAGATTGCCGGCTACCAGGTCGCTCTTGAACCCGTCATTCAGGAAAGGCACCGGGGAAGGGGCGGTTTTGAAAGTATCGGTAGCGGTAGGGAAGCCGCTGGAATGGTCGTGGTTGTACCTGACATTATAAGTCAGCTGGTCGGCGACCTTTCCGAAGACCTGAGCATTGGCGTTATATACCCCATAGTTGCCGCCGGATCCGCTGACTTTGGCATTAAAGGGGGTCTTTACGTCGGACTTGATGGTGATGATATTGATGACACCGGCAATGGCGTCCGACCCGTACAAAGTAGACTGGGCGCCTTTGGAGATCTCGATACGCTCGATCATGGTAACGGGGATGAGATTGATATCGAAGCTGTTGTCCGTTGCTGTCGGATCGCTGACGGGTATGCCGTCAATCAGCAGCAGCGCCCGGCCGGACCCTGCCCCGCGGATGAAGACGCTCTGGTTTGTCCCGGGATTGTTGAGGCTGCCGCTAACGATAATGCCTGCCTGCTCGCCTAATAACTCCCCAAGCGGTTTGCCGACGCTCTTTTCGATTTCTTCGTGTGTGATGACAATCACCACTTTTCCTGTCTGACTCTGTTTGACCGGGTATTTGGTGGCGGTGACGATCACCTGGTCCAGTTGTTTACCCGTGCTGTCTTTGGTTGATTGTGAGAATGCGGAAACGCTGCCGGTAACCGACAGCAACAGAAATGCCCAATGTTTGCTGATCATTGCAGTTAATTTTTTTTGCTTTTCTCCCGAAAGCCGTTAATAAAAATGGTGATGAATCAGGCAGGTCTTCTGGCTTCGTGCGCGACCTGGTTGACCTTCCCATCCGCAGTGGCGGACAGTGGCTTGAAGAGTTACCGGTCGTTTCCCGATGACTGGACATCCTTCGGATGTCCAAATGATGGGACAGCACTTACAGCTACGGGGATAGCGCCGGATTTACACCGGACTTCCCTTTTAATGACGATTTGTCGTCAACCGAATTCGGCGCGAAGATAGACATTCTACCTCATTGCCTGCAACAATTCCGCAATGGAGTGGTATTCCCGGTTCACCCCTTCGCCTTCCAGCAGCCAGGATGTACGGGTCGGATGATCGGTAATGCGGATATGGTAAAGTACGTCCGGTGAAGGCGTCGTAACGACGGTAAAGTCTGCACGGCGCAAAGCCCTTTGGGTCCAGAAGAAGGTGATGCCCCCGCCGGTCAGCAGGACTGGCTTACCCGGCGCGGCATGAATGACGAAGACGCCGGCCTCTTTATCGAAAACGATATCCTCTTCCGCAAAAGCGGCTTCGAAAACACCGTTCAGCACGAGGTCTTCCGGCGCTCCCTGGTGCAGACGGCCGCCGGCCTCCAGCAACCAGACGGTATCGGCGACCTGCAAAGCCAGGTCCAGCTCGTGGGTGGATAGCAGGATCGCTTTTCGCGTCTGCCCCGCCAGCCGGTGCAGCAACCGCATCAGCTTGATCCGGCTGGGCAGGTCCAGGTGTGCTGTCGGCTCATCCAGCATCAGTATCGGCGTATCCTGCGCCAGGGCACGGGCCAGCATCATTTTCTGGCTTTCCCCATCACTCAGTGTATGGGCTTTCCGGTCCCGTAATGCGCCAATGCCTGTGGCCCCGATAGCCCATTCGACGACAGCCTTATCCGTTTCGTCCAGCACCCCCAGCCAGCCGGTATAAGGATACCTTCCCAATTCGATCAGGGATTGAACGGTCAGGTTGTTACCGCGTATCCGGTCTGTCAGCACCAGGCTGATCTTCCTGGCCAGTTCAGAAGGCTTATGCGCTTCGATACCCGGAACATCTATCGTGCCGTTCAGCGCCGGCTGCAGGCCGGCCAGCGTGCGCAACAAGGTAGACTTACCCGATCCGTTGGGACCCAGCAGGCAGACCAGCCTGCCGGGTTGTAATTCCAGCCCGGGTAGTTCACCTGACACTACAATCCTTTTCCCCCCGGAGTGATAGCCTGTCTGCAGGCCGCTGGTTCGTAATAAGATCGGATCGATACCCATTACCACGAGTTTAGATTTTTTCTGCGGAGAAGAAGTATAATGACGACCGGAGATCCTACCAGGGAAGTGATGATATTGATAGGCAATACGCTTTGGCTGCCTGGCAGCTGTGCGACTATGTCACACATCAACAGCAGGATAGTCCCGATCAGACAGCATGCAGGTATGAGGATGCGATGACTGGCCGTATTGAATATCGTCCGGGCGATATGCGGAACGGCAATGCCGACAAATCCGATGGGACCGCAAAAAGCGGTGATGCTGCCTGCCAGCAGACTCGTGCTGCAGATGATGATGACGCGGGCCCTGCGCGTGGTCAATCCCATGCTGCGGGCGTAATGCTCACCCAATAACAATGCATCCAGCATCTTGGAGGAAAGGAAAGCAACGATCAGCCCGGCTGCAACGACACCCGACAATATCGACAGCTGGACGCCGGTTACACCTCCCAGTGAGCCGAAGGTCCACAACAGGTATTCCTTGACCTGTTCCGGATCGCTGAAATACTGCCAGACACTGGTGAGGGCCAGTGTAATGCTGCCAATCATAATCCCGATGATCAGCATCAGGACGTTGTCCTTGAGCTGCCGGGACAGCGCCAGCACCAGCAGCATGACGGCGCCGGCGCTCAGGCATGCCGCCGTGATGATCAGCCAGCTGCCGGATACGCCCAGCTCCTTGATCGCAAACAGGGTGGCCATGCTTCCGCCCGTCAACATCACCGCTGCGACGCCCAGTCCGGCCCCGGAGGTAATCCCCAGGATGGCAGGATCGGCTAGCGGGTTGCGGAACAAGGTCTGCATCTGCAGTCCGCCGACGGACAACCCGCAACCCGCCAGCACGGCGGCGCAGGCCTTGGGCAGCCTGATCTTTGCGATGATGAAATGCCAGGTAGGATTGGCCGTCCGGGGTGAAAAAAAGACTTTGACGATCTCGCTGACCGGTATCTTCACCGTACCCATCGACAGGTCCAGCAGAAAGACCAGCAGTAGCAACAACAGCAGCCCTGCCAAACGAATTTTCTGTATCGGGCTTTCTGTCATTTGATTTGTTTATAGTAATACAGCGAGTCGGCGGGAAGTAACCCCGGATGAAGGATACGGATTATATCTGCCAGCACTGGCTGGGGGTTTACGGCGCCGGACTCCCAATAATCATTAGACCCCAGATCATTCACCCGCTTGTTATTATTGTAGATAGCCCCCGTTTGAAGGGCATGAAAGGTGTTGTAACGAGGATCTTTGGAAAGGATGTCGTTTTTTGAATCGACGTAGCCGACGTTCAGCCAATAGTCGGCCGTCAGCGCGACGGGCGCCACCGACTCGAAGGTCAGCGCCAGGCTGCCGGTACCCTTGGTATCCGACCAATGATAGTCGGCGCCCGCGTCCCGCAGGAATTGAGCCATATAACTTTCCCCCGCCGGCGTGTACCAGGTGCCTTTAAAGGGCATCCCGATGATGACCGAAGGCTTTACCGTCGCTCCGCTGCCGATCTTCGCGATTTGTTGATAGGCTTGTTCTACGCTATCGAATTTCCTGTTCACGAATGCTTCCCGGTCGGTCAGCGCTCCGACCAGCTTGACCCATTCGGCCCGGCCCAGGGGCGTCGTCTCGAGCCATTCCGCATTGGGGAGGACAGGGATCCCCGCATCGATCAGCGTCTTGTATTGGCCGAAGGCCGACTCCGGGTTGCTCATCGTCATCAGTACGCCGGGATGCAAAGTAACCACCTGCTCGTTGTTCAGGTTGGCATCCATGCCGACCAGCTTGATCTTCCCCGATGTTATACCCGCCCGTACGATAGTCGAATTCACATAATGCCCGTTGCCTAACCCGATGATCCGGTCAGCCACCCCGACAAAATCCGATTGCGCGACATGCATGGAGGACATGACGATCAGCGACTGCACCGGGGTGATGATCACCTGTGCAGAAGGATGACCGGCCGGAACGGCCATTCCTTGCGGCACCAGCAGGTAATCCAGCGTGTCCATTCGCCCGCCCGAGCGGTTCAGGATCTTCACTTCTTTATAATGATCGAAATAATCGATAGTAAAGCCATGCGCATATTTGACGATTGATCGGTCAGGTGAAGACACACTGTCTCCGGCCGCGCCCGATGGCTTATTGTCAGATGCCGGCTGCCGGCAGGCGAATCCAATGAACAATAAAAAGATAACAATGACAGCGCGTAACGATAACGACCTGGAAATTAGCTTCATATTAATATGGTTTTCAACCAAACAGCGCAAAAGTAACCGAGTCGATGCATACTTGTTGCATATCTACCCGAAAACGTTTATGTTTGCCAGTCCTCCTAACCGTGTATAACCAAATTTCGTTATATATTTTATGAAAGCTCCTAACCTAACCTTTCCGACTCTCGCGATGGCGAGCCTCCTGTTATTTTCTTGTCAGAAAAACTCCCCCCTCGTTGTCGAAAGAAAACCGCCCGTTGTAAACGCCGGTCCTTCGCAAACCCTGACCCTGCCGTCAGACACCGTCTACCTCAGCGGTAAAGTCACCGATTCGGGCAGTACCATCTCGGGTTATTTGTGGAGTGAAGTATCGGGCCCCAACGTTCCCGTCATCACTGCCGAAGGCTCTCCTTCTACCTCTGTCACAGGGTTGATCGCGGGTACCTATATCTTCCAGTTAATGGCGACGGATTCCTTCGGGCTGACGGGAGTAGATACCCTGCAGGTCATTGTTAATCCGGCCCAGAAAAACACTTCGCCCGTGACCCTGGCCCCGATCGATAATCCTTATGAGTTTACTTATATAGGCAATGCCACGACTAATTACAGCGAACCCCAGTATCCCAAAGAGCTGGGGGCGGAAGCCTGGACAGTTAACAGTGTATATGTTGCCGTGAGGGCTGTTTTCAAATTCGATCTGGCTTCGTTGTCCAATACGGCCATTGCATCGGCCAGTCTCTCGCTGTATTCCAATCCGACTCCTGGTACGGCGAACCTCACTACGCCAAATTATGGCACCTCCAATGCTTTTTATATTCAACGGGTCAGCAGCAGCTGGGATCCCACGACTGCTACCTGGGCGACGCAGCCGACCATCGATACGACAGCCGAAGTGTTGATCCCCCAGACCAACCTCTCCACCCTTGATATCACGAACGTCGATGTGACGCAGCTCGTTAAGAATATGATCGCCTCAGGGAATTATGGCTTTGAGATCCGGTTGCAGAATGAAGTTACCTATAATTCCAGGATATTCTGCTCCAGCAGCTATTCTGATTCGACCAAACGGCCGCAGCTGGTGATCACGTATTAAACGAAGAGACTCCTTTTTATATCGCTCTTAACGGACCGGTCCCGCTACATTGCGGGGCCGGTTTTTTCATTTTAATATCCAATGGAAGGATGCGCCTGCAAAATAATTCCGGGTCGGTGCGGCATTATAGAACCGGTTCAATGCTGCATTGAAATCGTCTCCCAGGCTATATTTAACATTGAAAGCATTGTCTATCCCCGTGTAGATATCCAGCCGCAATTTTTTTGAGAGGATTTTCCGCCAGCCGATCCTGCCACCCATCAGATTGTATGACCCCGCAAAGAAGGTATTGGCATCGTTGAGCGGGATCTTAGCCGTATAGGTATAGGTGACATTGGCATACAGACCTATTTTCAATGTGACGTCCAATCCGCTGACAATCGTCTGCGGTGCTACGCTGGGCAGGCGATGCCCCGAGAAATTCGACGTGTCCTGGGTGAAAGTTGCATAGTGGAAATCATGCCAGGCGTGGCTGATGAATAGCCGTACGTTGGTGAAGACGCCGTTAGCCTGGTCGACCAGCCGGTAAGAGACATAGGTCTCCAGCCCATGTTGATTCGTCCCGCCCGCATTGACGGAATAGCTTACTCCGTTCGTGTCGATGCGCTGGACAATGGCATCCTTGATATGAAAGACGAACCCATTGATATCGACGAACAGTCTGTCATGCAGGAAGCTGCCCCTTGCGCCGAGTTCATAGTCGATGCCATTTTCCGGCTGGAGGGGAGGTCCTACAACCCCGGTGCTCTTTTCCAGTTCCTGCACCGTCGGGGTGGAAAACCCGCGGCTGGCGCTGGCATAGACGCTAACGTCCGGCAGGATCGTTTTCAGCAGGGCAATACGGGGCGCCACTTTATTATTAAAACGAATGGGCGTGGTGACGGGAGGTGTCACGTTGAATTGCGTAATGTTCAGTGCATTGACGTTGAAGCTGGCGCCCCCCGTTATCGTCCAGCCGTCAGGCAGTTTCAGATCGGCCTGGGCGAAAGCCATATAAGTCCAGTTGTTCAGCTTATCATCCAGCTGAAGGCCTGCCGGTACACCGTTATTGTTGCCGAAATCCCGGGTTTCGAAAAAGCCTTTCTGTGCCTCGGCGCCGGCATTGACCTGCAAAAGGGAGGACCCCAGCCAGGATTTGTACTGGAAGACCGTCCGTCCGCCGAAATGGGGCTCTTGTCTATATTCATATACTCTGATGCCGGGGTTGGTAAAATCTGTATACGCTCCGTATACTGCCGTCGTATTCTGCCAGTGCTCGTCAAAATGATA
>PMUF01000163.1:18152-18422 GCA_003167015.1 Chitinophagaceae bacterium
AAGGATCGGCATTATATTCCGCCTGGGTCAGACCGCCGGGCGTCTGGTAATACAGGTCGCTATACAGCATATAGGCATGGATCGTTTGCTTATCGCTGGGTGTCAGCAACGTTTCCCAACTGCCGACATCCCGCCGCATCTGGGTCTGCTGCCGGTAGCCGTCACTGGTCTGGTGGTCGAAGGCTATGCTGGTGCGGTGATCATTGTCGCCCAGGTGGAGCACTACATTCGTGCTGTTGGTATTATAGCTGCCCCCGGTATAGTCTATGC
>PMUF01000368.1 GCA_003167015.1 Chitinophagaceae bacterium
CATAGCGGAGGTTCAAATCAAAGGGAGCATGCCATACATTGAACAGATAACCTGCCCCCGCTGCAAAGACCACTCCGTGATAATTTAGATTGATCTGATTGCCGCTGGCGTCATGCAATGAAGTTACCCCGGCAAGATTGAAACCCACCTGCGGCTCGACATAGAATCCCTCACCGGTGCCATTCAATGTGTACCGGTATCCGGCCACCAACGGACACATGATCGTGCCGTCCGCAGTCCCATAACCATCATTGAGGAAAAAAATATCCGCGCCTATTTCGAGCGTAACGTCGCTGCCGTCTGAAACAGGATAGCCGGCTTTGATAAATCCCCCAAAACCCAAATCGTATTGGCTACTATTCTTTCCCACCAGTTTCATGACTCCTAATTGCGCGTTTGCCTGCATTACGATGAAAAATAAAATAATTACTGCGAGAGGTCTCTTAAGCATATATATGTCAGCTTTGGAATAATCAAATATACTTACAGGAAATGATTTTTTTTTCGTTTTCCCGGCAAATTGTATATTTGTTACATAACGCTTGCAATAGGCTCACTCCTTTAAACTTCTCCTTGCTCTCCTGCCTCCGATCTTTACGAGTAAGATCGGGTTTGTTTCATTAATTTTTTAAAATATAATTTATGAAATCTCCAAACAAGAGAGAGATACAGCCCGTTGACTGCATAGCTACCGGCTTTGTACAAACCATGTATTTTGACTTAGAGCTAAACTATATTGGGGGAAGTGTAGAGCAGATTATAATTATTCCGGATGCGCCGGTCAATTGGGAATCGGAAAGCTGCAAGCTGACGCCTTATGTCCGGTACGAGTATACCCGGGTAAGTAAAAACAACCCTGAAACTAGCGGATCTGGCCAGGCCAGAATAAATCGGGCTATAAAACATATAAGATTCTTTATTAAGACTGCAAAAAACTATAGGTCAGTCTTGAGAGTTGTAAAAAATCCTATCGTCGTAAAATTGCAGCCGGGTGGAGAGGATCCCTTCATCATAACCGATTATTATCTGGAAGAATCTCTTGGCAGTCTGAACTCCGACCCTATTGCTTCGGAAAGGAAAACAAGAGAAATCCCCCCTGATCTGAAAAAAAAGGAAAAAGCGGCTTCAAAAAAGAATGGCTCCAAGTCGAAGGTACGCCGCGTAAAGTAAGAGGCAAATAATTATTTCTTACCGGTAAATGACAATATCAACATGCTTGATAGTAAACTCATATTGCCCTATAAGGATGATGAGGGGATTCTCCGTGGTGAAGCGGTGCTGGCAACAAAAGAAGGCAGCTATTACCGAATAAAAAGCATTCCCGTTCATGCTTCCAAGATCGCCTTGTATGACCTCATAGATATTCGGAAACGGGAAGGTGTTCTCTATTTTCATAAGATCATTGAAAGCTCCGGGCGCAGTGTCATCCAGATGATCGTTTTTAAAGATCGGCAGATCAAAGCTATCGGAAAGGATTTGGAGCAATTCGGATGCATGTGGCGACGTAGTGACGACAAACATTTAATTGCTTTCGATGTGCCAAAGCATGTGCCTTACCGGCCTATTAAAGATTGGTTGGACCAGGGCGAAAGGGAACAGCGTTGGGGATATCGGGAAGCTTGTTTGTCACATGAATAGTCCCATTATTTTCCTCCGATCACCTCTTTGTCCAGCAGAACCGCGCAACCCTTATACGTCTGCCCTTTATAAGCGACGGTCATGCGGTATTCGTAGATATGATCGCTGAGTCCATCGGTGCAGAAACCAGGCGCAACGGATACTTTCAGCAGATTGCCGCCGTCGGTACTGATGGAATAAACAAGGCTGTCTTTTGTCGGCTGAGGTTTCTCTATCGGCACGATGACCGGTCGGGAGAGAGTTGGCGATTTAAAAAGAATGTACTTATCCTTATCGATTTCTACGCTCCAGTAGGGATCGCCACCTGTACCAAAGATTTCCACGCCTTCGGACCGCCGCTTTTTCCAAGCGGCGTTTTCAGGGGCCGTATTCTTCCGGAATAGCGAGTATTGATGCGAGAGAGAGTCGGGTATCCGCGTCCCATAACTCTCGGTATTGATGAGGCTATCTTTCGAGAGCCGGTATTCTGCGATCGGCTTGTCATTTTCGTACAATATGAAATGCCCCTTCACCCTTTCCCAGGTTCCTTCGACGGGTCTTGCCGGAGTTCCCTTTCCCCAGTTCAACTCTTCCATTTTGTAATGGCCATTATCAGTGAACAGGATGGTGCGCTGGATGCCGTCACAGTTCTTACAAGGCAGCATACCCTGGTAAAAACCGGAGGGGATCGAATCGTAGGTACCGGCATTGATGATCGAGTCCCGCACAATGACCATGGTATCAGNNTGTTGACTACGAGCGGCTTGGCATTGGAAGATTGGTAATAATTGAAAATATACCAGCCGGCGACAGCGGCTATGAGCAGGGCGAGTACGATAATAAAGGTCTTCATCAGGACAGGATCGTTTGTTACGGTGCAAAAACGTAAAATACAACAGTTTATTGCGCTATGATCTGCTGAGGATGGCCTGTAA
Source organism: Chitinophagaceae bacterium (assembly GCA_003167015.1). Classification (GTDB taxonomy): domain Bacteria; phylum Bacteroidota; class Bacteroidia; order Chitinophagales; family Chitinophagaceae; genus Puia. Next base: position 2,553 of record PMUF01000368.1, read on the forward strand.
AAAGATTAACGAGGCCAATTCTATTCTTTATTTTCAATTTCTTAAAAATATTATACCGGTGAGCATCTATTGTTTTATAAGACAAACCCATGTCGAGCGCAATTTGTTTAGAAGACAAGCCGCTCACAATCAGTTTGCCGATCTCTAATTCTTTCCTGGATAGAAAGCAGATACCTGTGGCTATCCTTTCAGTTGGCTCCAGGCGTTTTTTAAAGATCTGGTGGAGTTCCGTAGCGATATATATCCGGCGCTTCGCTATCGAATAGATACACAGGCAAAAGTCTTCAATCGCCGATTGCCGGCTTAGCAAACCGGCTACACCGATGTCAATTAAATATTGAATAAATGTCCGGGATTCATAACCGGACAAAATGAGGATGATCCGGGCTTTTGCGGCAGCGCTTTTCAGCGTGGTGATGAGTTGGCGGACTTCAACACCCATCGGCTGCATGTCCACGATGATCATTTTTGGTTGTAACCTGGTGGACAGTTCTACAGCCTGCGGTGTGTTGCAGGTGCCGGCGCGGGAGGCCAGATTCCGCTTCATCAGAAAATCGGCCCAGGCTTGGCCAAACATGGCCTGGTCGGTAACAATGAGGGTCTGCATGATGGAAATTGTGGAGAGACCGGCCAAAAGTAATAGAAAATAGTTAAACAAAAAGGAGAAATCGGATAAAAAACTACCTCCTATCCGATCAATATGACACTACGGACTAGATGTAAACCCCTAAAAAAGCCGCCAAACACTTATTTTTACGTAGTCCATTTGCTTAAAATGATTTATCCGGAACGATAAACGCCCGCATAGCTGACATAGTTAGCTATTATTGACTTTCAAATTATCTCATAAGCCTTATTTTATAACCCTTAATGACATGCGCGACGGCTATCTTCCTCCGCTGAGATATATGATCCGGGCCATGGGCGAACGGCTTTTCCCGAACCCGAAACAAAATGGTTCCCATAAAAAGTTCCACCAACAACGCCATACTGAGCTTTACGATGCCACCGAGGGCATCATTATGATCAATACCCAGGGAAAAATAATTCAAGTGAATGCTTCGGCAGCGATTTTATTCAGGTATCGCACGGCAGAACTGCAAGGCCGACCCATCCAGGTATTGATTCCTGATATTGATTTTTCGGGTAGCCTGCCAGCAAATAGTATCCTCCGGCCGGAAGGCCACGTCGCCCGCAAGAAAAATGGTATGGAATTCCGTTTGGAACTGATGGTGAGCTATAGCCAAAGCCCTCAAAAGGGGAATGCCTTCATTTGGGTGTCGGTCAGGCCGCCAAACAAAAAGCAGGCGCCGATCCGGTGACATCAAATGGCTGCACCGATAGCTGTAGAAAAAACTCCACACATCGAACGCTTAAGCGCCCCAAAATCGACTTAACAGGCCGGCAAACAATCGTTTAAACTGTCTTCAGGCCGCCTTTTTCGCTCTTTTTCCAGCCAGAGAAACCCACACATAATAATGGCTTTATAATTGTTCAGCAAAATACTTACATCGTAAAACCCTACGCTATGCCCGCCATGACTAACAACTCAGCCGACGCCCGCACCGACAACAGGAATGTATTGCTGATAGAAGATGAAGGCGAAATGTGCCTGCTTTTAAATTTGATCCTTGGCCAGGAAGACCTGACCATCGAACACGTAAAAACACTTGCTGAAGCTGATGCCTATCTCGAAAAAAGGCTGCCGGCCCTGATCCTGCTGGACAATCGCCTGCCCGATGGCTTCGGGCTGGACTATCTCGGTCACCTGAAAAAGAAATACCCCCGGATAAAAGTCATCCTCATTTCAGGGATAGATGCAGCAGCAGCGGACCTTGCCCTGGAAATAGGCGCCGATGATTTTTTGAGCAAGCCCTTTACAAAGGCAAAATTACTGGCGTCTGTCAACACGCTACTGAACTGAGAGAAGATAAAACGAGAGAATTCGCTACATTCGTAATGGCGCCAATCAGCATAACATGCAGTATTCCAGGGTTTTATTAATTGATGACGATGAAGACGACCAGGAACTTTTCCTCCTGGCCATGAAAGAGATTGCAGCATCCGTGGAATGCATAACCCTTGACAATGCCCGTAGCGCATTGACCCAATTAGAGAACCGGGCACTGATCGCAGATGTCATATTTCTGGACCTGAATATGCCGATTATGACCGGACAGCAATTTCTGTCGGAGCTCAACAAAAGGGAAGCGCTTAGCCGCATCCCTGTCATCATTCTATCCACTTCCTCCAATAACGAAACCATCAATCAGGCAAGGGCGCTGGGTGCAAAAAAATTCGTCACAAAACCCAGCAATTTTACAGAATTAAAAAACATTCTTCACAGGATACTCGAATAACAGTATGCAGAGCTATGTCTTTTTGACGGGTGGTGGCGAAATGGGGGAAAGGACCCGGCAGTATGATTGGACTAAAACCTCCATCGGTTCCCCTGATCACTGGCCCAAGAGCTTGCGTGGTATTGTCGCTACTATCCTTTCATCGCGGTTCCCCATGTTCCTGTGGTGGGGACAAGATCTTATACAATTTTATAATGACGCCTACCGGCCCAGCCTGGGCAATGAAGGCAAACACCCTACGGCGCTTGGCCAAAAGGGAAAAGACTGCTGGCCTGAGATCTGGGACATCATTTATCCGCTGATCTCGCAGGTCCTCACTACCGGAGAAGCTACCTGGAGCGAAGATCAACTGGTACCCATTTATCGGAACGGGGCTATCGAAGACGTATACTGGACATTCGGCTATAGCCCTATCCGGGATGATGAAGACAAGATCAACGGCGTACTGGTCATCTGTACGGAAACCACCCAAAAAGTCAACTATCTCCAAGAGCTTACCAAAAGTAAAAGAGAGCTGGAGTTTGCCATCGATGCCGCCGACCTCGGTACTTGGGACCTGAACCCGCGCACCAATAGGTTTACTGCCAACACCCGCCTCAAGGAATGGTTCGGCCTGCGGCCTGATGAAGAAATAGAGCTGCCGCTGGCCATTGCCGTCATGCACGAGGAAGACCGGCAACGGGTAACCGACGCTATCCTCCGTGCATTGGACCCCGCGTCTGGCGGCTACTATGAAATAGAATACAGGATCACCAACCCGCTGACAGGCGTTTTGCGCATGGTCTGCGCCAAGGGAAAAGCGCTCTTCAACGAAGAAAGCAAGCCCATCCGTTTCAATGGCACCCTTCAGGATATCACTGAACAAAAGCAGGCCGAGATCAAAGAACAGCTCGCCAGGCGAAAGATCGAGGAGAGCGAAAGAAACTTCCGCAATACTATCCTGGTGGCGCCTGTAGCCATTTGTATTTTCAAGGGACCGCAATTCGTTGTAGAGATCGCCAATGAACGCATGTTCGAGCTATGGGGAAAAACCCCGGCCGAGATGTTGCACAAACCCTTGTTTGAAGGCCTTCCCGAAGGCCGGAATCAGGGCTATGAAGAACTGCTCACTCATATTTATAATACCGGCGAAACCCATATTGCCCAGGAGCTCTCTGCAAAATTGCCCCGCAATGGTGTCATTGAACAACACTATATCGATGTATTATATGAACCTGAACGAGGGGCCAATGGTGATGTTACAGGGATCATTGCCGTAGCCATTCTCGTCACCGAACAGGTCAAGGCCAGGAGGCAGATCGAACAAGTAGTCGCAGAACGAACCAAGGCGCTGGCAGAACGTACCGATGCGCTCGCAGAAGCCAATAAAAACCTTGAAAGATCCAATGCCGAACTCAGCCAGTTCGCCCACATCGCCTCCCACGATCTCCAGGAGCCCATACGCAAAGTCGTTACCTATGCCGGTATGCTGGAAAACAGCCCGCAAAATATGGGGGAACAAGCCAAACAATACATCCAAAAAATATCCACTGCCAGCCGGAGAATGCAGGTGCTTATCCGTGATATCCTTACCTATTCTGAACTTTCCAGACGATCTCCCGTTTTCGAACCTGTCAACCTTCAAACCATAGTCGGGGAAATGCAGGTCGAATTCGAGTTGCTCATCGAGCAAAAATGCGCCCGGCTCCAATACCATGATCTACCCACCATCGATGCCATCCCGCTGCAGATGACACAACTCTTCAGCAACCTTATCTCCAATGCGCTGAAATATTCCCGTGCCGACGGGCCGCCGCTGATCACCATTACTTCCTCTATCAAAGACCAGCAGGTCCACATCGAGATCCGGGACAACGGCATTGGCTTCGATCAACAATATGCCGATCATATCTTCAGTATCTTCCAGCGTCTTCATCGAAAGACCGAATACAGCGGCACCGGCATTGGACTTGCCATGTGTAAGCGGATAGCGCAGAATCATCAGGGCGATATTACCGCCACCAGCGAACCCGGGCAGGGCGCCACGTTCCATATCAGGCTACCGCTTCGTCACCAAAAAACAGCCGGTCGCTGAGCACTGATTAATGATCTTCTGCCTTTAACGCCGCCTGCTTATTTTTAGTCACCACTTTAGGCGGATACACCGGGGTTGCTATCCCGTCAAGATCATAGACGATCTTCCCTGCCCTGATGGTCAGCTCACACTCCAGTTTTTGATTAGTCGTTATTTTATAACCAGTGTAATCGAACAACCCGAATTTACCTTCGCGCATGTTCAATACAGCCACATCGGCATCCGATCCGACAGACAGGTTACCCAGTTCCTCATGTTTAATTTCTTTGGCGGGGTTTGAAGTGCTGGCCTGGACGACATCATGCAGGGGCATGCCCATTGCCAGGAACTTATTCATGCAGGTCAGCATATCCTTCATGGCCTCATTCATGCTGCCGGAATGAAGATCGGTACTGATGGAATTAGGAAAGAACCCCTCCTTTACTGCGGGTATTGCCTGCGAGTAAGCAAAGCTTATCCCTCCATATCCCACGTCAAAAATGATTCCGCGTTTCCTGGCTTCATACACAAAGGGTTTTACCTTATTGGTCTGCAGATCTACTATATATTCCCTGGTGCCTAACTGGCCAAAACAGTGGGTGAAGATATCGCCCGGGCGCAGGTGTTTCAAAAACAACTCCTCGATGGACATCGGCGGGTTACTTCCGCCGAAATCGATCATAGCCGGGATGCCGCCTGCCAGTGTACCGGCCTCCACCGCACGGTCGGCAGGCGTCCAGTCATGCCCATCGTAATGGGCCAGCTTAATGCCTACTATGATGTCCTTATATTTTCTGGCCACCAGGGCGGTCATCTTGGGGTCCATGTCATTGACGTTCTGCTCGTAACCGCCGCGCATGCCCTCACCGACAATATTCAGGAACGCCAACACCCGGGTTTTCGACTGATCAATGGTCTGTGCTTTAAACGTCGGGAAAGTTCTCCAGCCCGAACTGCCGGCATCCACCACGGTGGTGACGCCGTTGCGAAAAGTAAATCCATCGGGAACGATGCCCCCATTGCCGTTTTCATACGCATGATCGGGCTCGGTACCATAAAAATCATGGGTGTGAATATCTATTAATCCGGGTGTCACATACATTCCCGTGGCGTCAACGACCTGTACTCCTTGCTTCGGATCAATGCTTTTTGCAACAAGGGCAATTTTGCCATTATCAATGGCAATATCCGTCACCGCATCTATGTCATTTTTAGGGTCGATGACGTGACCGCCCTTGATGACAATATCATACGATTGTGCCATGGACACCTGGAAAAGCATGCCCGAAAGGGTCAGTAATAAAAAGATGGCTTTTTGCATATTCCTGTCAGATAGCCTGTTGTAAAATAGATTTTACTCTGCCTGCTACAATATCAACCTGATCAGGTCGCAAAAGTACTACGCCAACCGTCAGGTGATCGTCGTTCCCGTTGGCCACAATGCTTGGCGTACCGCTCTTCAGCGCCTTGACGACCTCTTTAGGACTGATCTTAATTTTACTCTGGTCCCATTTCACATGAAGGCTCGGGAAAGCATTAGCCGGTCCCGGATCGACGTAGGTTTCGGTGGTAACCGTGGGCAGGCTTTCCAGCTGGGAGCCGATATGTTTGGTACGCTGAAGCCATTCTTCCCATTCTTTTTTATGATCTCTTTCAATATAGGCCTTCAGCGCAGCGTACATGCCGAACATTTCTTCTTTATTGACCTTCATCGGCCGGCCGATAGGCGCTTCATTCGGGCTGTGATTGGCACGGGCAGCAGTGATCAGGTCTTTCCGGCCAAAAAGCAGGCCCGCACTCTGAGGGCCGCGGATCATTTTACCGCCCGAAAAAGTCACGAGGTCGAAGCCTATCTTCTGATACTTGAACAGGTTTTCTACCGGCGGCACATCCGCGGCTGCATCCAGCAGCGTTG
>PMUF01000026.1 GCA_003167015.1 Chitinophagaceae bacterium
AGCTTTTCCAGTGTTGGGTATAAAAGGAAAATTCGGGGAGGTTTTTTTGTTGTACAAACAGGTGGACGGCCAACAGAAAGCCTATCACGACTGCATAGTAAAGAGGCAGGATACGGAGTGCGCGATTGCGAAAGAACCCGGAGAGATAATGTGGGCGGCCTTTTGTCGCGAGCAGCCTGCCGGTGATCAGGTATCCGGAAATTACGAAGAAGAGGTCAACTCCTGACCATCCCGGGAAAAAAGATTGGAAGGGAGGGGCTACATGCCAAACCAGGACGAGAAGTATGGCTATTCCTCTTAGCCCATCCAGTGCGGGAATATGCTGGGATGATGTAGCCTTTAGACTCATATTGCCGACGCGTCTATTTGAGAAATTTTTTGAGGCCTATTGTCATCATGCTTTTCTTCACGGAATTTTTCAGGAAGTCCTTTATCGGAACAGCAGCTTTTTTTAAGAGCGGGTCTTCCGGTTTGGTGCGGAAAATGGTATCATGGTAACGGATATGTTGAGGTACGGGGGTAAAATAATACTGGTAATAGGATTTTCGGGTAATATGGGCGGGTACTTTGATCCGACTACAGCCATGATAGGAAATTTCAGAGCATTCAAAGATAGCGATCCGGTTGAACAGGGGGGCAATGGCGTGCGCCCTTTTGTTTTCTTTCCCATCCCATAGTTCGAGAAAGCCGCCCCAGTCTTGTTGCCATTCGGGGTTGAGGAAGAGAATAAAATTGATTTTCCGATGTAGTTTTTCCGATGGGTGGATATTGTAATCAATATGTACGTCGAGGAAACTGCCATTCCCGCCCTGATGAAGGCCATAACCGAGCCTGTCATGGATGGTGTGGAGGGGTTTGATCCCGGTGATGGAGACGAGCCAGTCGATGAACGGGGGAGAAGACAGGGATTCGTGCAGGGTGGTGAAGCTTTTATCGAGGTTTGTGAAGTTGCTGTCTTCCGCTTTTCGTTCGTTGATGCCTGTATAGTGGGTCTTCATGGCACCGAGGGCGGGGAAGGAACGAAAAAGCGTTTCTGCCAGGACGGGGTCGAGGAAATTATCAATGGTGATAAACCTGAAAGGCAGGGCATTATCAAAGGACTTGCGATAGGTGCTGATGTTGTCGTTTTGGAATATGCAGTGGTTGAAAACAGCAGGATTATCCATCAACAGTCGTTTTTGTGAGAGAGGCTATTGTTCTTCCGCTCAAGATAATCACGAATGGGGAAATGCTCAAATAAAAGCGGTTGTGCCAGTCATCGCAGGAGAGCATTACGGTTATCCAGATCAGCAGGATGGTTACTAAAAAATAGCAGAGTATATAGGGTTGATTTTTCAGCCAAAAGGGTATGGCGGCTAATGCGAGGGCATAGAGGCTATAGAAGAATGCCATCAGGCATATATTGTGGATGGTGCTGTAGTATTCCCGGTACAGCCCGAAGAAAGCGAGGGTCCTCAGGGTTGCGAGGCGGACAAACTGGCTGAAATTGTGGGTTATATAATATAGGAGCCCGTATAACGAATTGGGATTGGAAGCTGTTTTAATGGGGACAAATCCCGGTAAGGTAGGAACGCCGCAGATGATCCTTTCATCCCGGAAGGGGAGCATGAAATCCAGTTCGCCGCCGCTGCCGATTGCTTTATTGAGAAAAAAGAGAAAGGTGACGGCAATGGCTGCCAGGATACCGACTTTTTTCCAGGGGCTTAATTTCTTTAAAAGGACAAAGAAAACATAGAGGAATATTGGGGGGATGAGAAGCAGTCCGGTGGGGCGGGTTATGCAAAGGATGCCCAGCAGTAAAAGGATGAGGAGGGTTTTTTTACCGTCAGGCTTTTCAAGGGTGAGGACAAAATACGTAAGGATGAGTGTAAGGCTATAAAAAAGCGATTCTGTCTGCAGGTACACGTTGAATTGTTGGTACGGGTAATTCAGCAGGAGTATCAGTGTCCCGATGAAGGCGACTTTTTCACGATGGAAAATGTACAGGAGGGTCTTGTAGAAGTAAATTGACGCTAGCAGGTTGCAAGAAAGCTGGAAGAGGGCGACGAAGAAGAGGCTTATTTTTAGCCTGATCGCTACTGCCAGCAGCGCAATTTGGGTGAAGTAGAGCCAGTAATTCGATGAGGTGAGGTGGCCGGTGCGGATCAATGTCTCGGCCTCGAAAACATATTTGGGGGGCTCTCCGACGGCGGAGACGACGCCATAGGCCCTGAGTAAATAGCCATTCATCAGTGCCCATACTACGAGGAGGCAGGCCATATATCCTTTATGGGGGACTGCCTGGTCTTTCGGGGATAATTGGCCTGGGATTCGCATTTTTTACAATTTGGTTGAATGGAACGGGCGGCGGATGAATTAAGGGGTCTTTACCATCCGGGAGACGTATTTTCCTATCATGTCGAATTCCAGGTTGACGCGGGAGCCAGGGACCACGGATTGGATATTGGTGTGGTCGTACGTATAGGGGATGACGGCGATATCGAATTTCGATCTTTTGACATTAAAAATGGTCAGGCTGGTGCCGTTGACGCTGATGGAGCCTTTTTCAATGACCAGGTGGCTGAATTTTTTGGGGAATTCGAAGCGATATTCCCAGCTGCCATCGAGGTCGCGGCGTTGGAGACAGACGGCAGTGGTGTCTACGTGTCCCTGGACGATATGGCCGTCGAGGCGGCCGTTCATGACCAGGCATCTTTCGAGGTTGACGAGGTCTCCGGCCTGCCAGTCGCCGAGATTGGTCTTTTTGAGTGTTTCTTCAATCGCGGTGACGCGGTGGAGGGTATCCTTTATTTCTTCGACGGTGAGGCAAGCGCCGTTGTGGGATATGCTTTGGTCAATGGACAGTTGTTGGGCGAGGGGGGATTCTATCCAAAATGTTTTGTTGGTGCCCTGGACCTCGACGGCGTGTATTTTTCCGAGCGATTCGATGATTCCGGTAAACATAGGGGCAAATTTCGCAAATTTCTTTAAAGGGTGTCTTTTTTTATTAGCTTCATTATAATGATGACAAAACCACGTTATTTCCCTATCCTGGATTCGTTAAGGTTTTTGGCCAGCGTGGGTGTGGTCGTGTCACATTCGACGGTATTCTTCCGGTCGTCCGGACCAGCCTTATTTTTCCCTCTTGTTGTCGAGGATGCAGGATATTTCAGTGTGTTGTTCTTCTATACGCTGAGTGGTTTTCTGATCACGTATCTTTTACTAAAGGAAAGGGGGGATACGGGTACGATTGCCGTCAGAAATTTTTATATCCGCCGGGCTTTGCGGATATGGCCTCTGTATTATACGATCATCCTGCTGTCTTTTTTTGTGTTCCCTCACCTGATCCCGGGTCATCCCGGCCGGGACAGCGGTCCCTGGGTCGGTCCCTTCCTGCTATACCTGTTCTTTCTGCCGAATGCGGCTGTCCTGGGGGGATTTTATATGGCCAGTTGTTTCCACACCTATACGATAGGATATGAGGAGCAGTTCTATCTGTTCTGGCCGCTGCTGCTGCGGAAGGCGCGCCGGTCATTAGGGTATGTGCTGGCGGGGCTGTACCTGCTGCCCTGGGCAGCGGACGTTATCCGGGCAAGGGTCGTTGCCGGAAAACCTGAGCTTTCAACCGGCACTAACCTCGCCGGGCAGGTGCTGAACTTTATTAGTCTTTCGAACCTTCCTGCCTTTGCCGCGGGCACGGCGGCGGCCCTTATTTACCTTGGCGGCGGAAAAAGATTATTGGCTTTCGCGGGAAACCGCCTATGGCGATATGTTCTGACGGGAGGGATACTCGTGCCGCTCTGTTTCACTGTCCCAGGCCCGCCGGGGTATGGCAATGGGGTTTCTGCGCTGTTTGCTCTTCTGATCCTGAATCTGGTGGCATCGGGGGTACAGGGTGGCTGGATCGGGGCCGTTCTGGCGAAGGGCGGAAGGATCTCTTATGGCACCTACATGTATCATGTAGCGGTGCTGATCTTCGTTGCATTTTTCATGGCACGGTGGCATATCGGTTTTCCCGGCCGGCCCATGCTGACCTATCTGTGCTACCTGGCGGTCTCTTTTGGAGTGTTGTTACCGACAGCTGCGATAAGCCGAAGATACCTGGAGGGATATTTCCTGCGCAGGAAGGAATTATTCGAGCCGAATGGGGCCATGGGGAGCAAATTTTCCGGCTGAACTATTCATTTTCCGAAATTTGACATATATTTGCACTCCCAAAGGAGGTATATTATATGTTAATTATTGATTCAAAAGATTGCGAAAATATTGACAAGGCCCTCAAAAAGTACAAGAAGAAGTTCGAAAAGGCCAAGGTGCTGGTACAGTTGAGGGAGCGTCAGTCTTTTACCAAGCCTTCTGTGAAACGCAGGGGTGAGGTGCTGAAGGCTGTCTACAAGCAGCAAGTTGCTGCCGGCAAGTTCGAATTATAATATACTTACTTGTAATACAACTACTTAGCGAGGCTGCCTTTAGGCGGCCTTTTTGTTTTGGGCAATTGTTTTAATTTCGAGGAAGAAAACGGAGGCGTTTTGGAATCATCGATCCTTTCCTTTATCAATTATTTAAGGTTTGAGAAACGCTACTCGGCGCATACAATCCGGTCGTACAAGGACGATCTGGAGGCGTTTGTGGTGTATGTGGGCAGTGAGTTCGGAGGATTGGAGCTGAAGCAGGTCTCTCCGGCGGTGGTCCGGAGCTGGCTGGCCTCGATGAAGGACCAGGGGCTTAGTTCCCGGTCGTTGAACCGTAAAATTTCTTCCTTACGGTCATTTTACAAATACCTGTTAAAGAATGGGGTGGTGGAGTTGTCGCCGATGGGGGCGATCATTTCGCCGAAGATGGGCAAGCGGCTGCCTGTTTTCGTCGAGCAGAAGGAAATGGCGATATTGTTTGAGGAGGTGGTATTCCCGGATGACTGGGAGGGGTGGACGGACAGGTTGGTGCTGGCGATCCTGTATTATACGGGGATGCGGCTGAGTGAGTTGGTAGGTCTTCGGGAGGGCCATGTGGATGGCGGCAATAGGACGGTCAAGGTATTGGGGAAAGGGAATAAGGAAAGGGTGATCCCTGTGAATGAGGTGTTGATGGCGGCAATACGGGAGTATTGTGATAAAAAGAGGGTCGTGCTGGAGGCGCCTGACGAGGAATTCCTGCTGGTAACCCGGACGGGTAAGAGACTGTATCCAAAATATGTCTACCGGGCGGTCAGGGGGTATCTGGCGCAGGTGACGACGATAGGGCAGAAGAGTCCGCATGTGTTACGGCATACGTTTGCGACCCATTTGATGAATGCGGGGGCGGGGTTGAACCCGGTGAAGGAGTTACTGGGTCATGCGAGTCTGGCGGCGACGCAGGTCTACACGCACAATACCATCGAAAAATTGAAGGATATCTATAAGAAAGCCCATCCCAAGGCTTGAAATTTTTTTTATTGCGTGAGCCGCGAAAAGGAAATTAAATTGTCTTTGAGCGGTTTTTTTTAACGATTAATATTTGGAAAAAACGGGTTGAAAGATTAACTTCATTGTCTTGCGTAAGCCGCAGACAGGCGGTTTGCGTGAAGGTCCTACTTTAACCTTATCTACGCGTAATAGTCATCCTGACAGAGTTCTTTCATTTATTGTTCACTGATTAAAAATGGGATTGTATGAACGTAAACATTCAAACGGTGCACTTTGATGCAGACGGTAAATTGGTCGATTACGTAACAAAAAAAATGATTAAATTAAACACGTTCCATGACAGAATTATCAAAGTTGATGTGTTCCTGAAGCTGGACAATGTAGTTCACACCATCAAAGACAAGATTGCGGAGATCAGAGTTCATGTCCCCAAGCATCACTTCTTCGTAAAATGTTCTTCCAAGTCGTTCGAAGAGTCTTTCGACAATGCATTTGAATCCCTGGTCAACCAGGTGAAAAAGAAAAAGGATAAGCAAATCGTTTAAAACAAAAAATTGAGAGGCCCCCGGAAGGGGGTCTTTTTTTGCGGCTACCTGTCGGGTGATGGGTTGCGGGTACCTGTCGGGTGGCGGTCGAATTGGGCCTTCTCAGCTGCAAAGAGGGTGCTGGAGGGGTGTAATTCAGGTGACTGGTCGTCATGAATTAAAAAAACGGGTGGAAAATTTTTGAATTTCACATTTTAACCTACCTTTGCCTTCCCAAAAAAAGCAGTAGATCAGTGCGGTAGAAACCTTTGGGAGCAGTTATAAGCCGGCGTAGCTCAGTTGGTAGAGCAGCTGATTTGTAATCAGCAGGTCGGGGGTTCGAGTCCCTTCTCCGGCTCTGAGGGAGGAGTTCCTCCTCAGGCCAAATGAAAATAATAGCCGGGTGAGTAGCCAAGTGGCCAACGGCAACAGACTGTAAATCTGTCCTCTTACGAGTTCGGTGGTTCGAATCCATCCTCACCCACTTAGAAGCCAAAGCGAAAGCGGAGGCAGATTATTAGAGTTTCCGAAGCGAAAGCGGGGGAAAAGTTCTTTTCAGATGGAAACCTGCCTAAGTCGAGGGTAGGATGTAAATGCGGAAGTAGCTCAGTTGGTAGAGCGACAGCCTTCCAAGCTGTAGGTCGCGGGTTCGAACCTCGTCTTCCGCTCAAGAGTCACCGTTTGAGAAAAAAGGGATTCGACCAGCCGTTGTAGCTCAGGGGTAGAGCACTTCCTTGGTAAGGAAGAGGTCGTGAGTTCAATTCTCATCAACGGCTCTGTAATATTTTTTGTAGCGTTAAGGATTGAATAGAACGGATTTTGCCCTGAATGTGGTGTTGCGGGGCAGTAAGCCGGTAAATTTTAAAAACACAACTTTAAAAACAGATAACAATGTCAAAAGAGACCTTCAAGAGGGACAAACCCCACGTTAACGTTGGTACCATTGGTCACGTCGACCATGGTAAGACCACTTTGACTGCTGCTATCACCTCTATTCTGGCAGGAAGAGGGTTGGCAGAAGCAAAAAAATATGATGAGATCGATGCTGCTCCGGAAGAAAAGGAAAGGGGTATTACCATCAATACAGCTCACGTCGAGTACGCCACAGCTAAGCGTCACTACGCGCACGTGGAC
>PMUF01000088.1 GCA_003167015.1 Chitinophagaceae bacterium
GCGGCCGGCTTGCCGGCGGCGATGAAGCTGGCAGGGCTTATCGCCCTCAGCGATCCGCCACGTAAAGATTCGGCCGCGCTTGTCACCGAATTGCATGGACTCGGCGTACGCACAGTGATGGTAACGGGCGATGCGCCAGCCACTGCGGCTATTGTGGCAAAGGCGGTGGGACTGGACGGCGCTATCTGTCCGCCGGGGCCGATTCCGGACCCGGTCCACCCGGAACNNATGTGCGGCGACGGCGCCAATGATGCGCCGGCCTTACGCCAGGCACAGATGGGAATTGCTGTCTCGACGGCGACCGACGTTGCTAAATCGGCTGCCGGCATGGTGCTGACAGAGCCTGGATTGAAAGGCATTGTGGCTGCGGTCAGGGAAGGCCGGACTACATTTCAGCGAATTTTAAGTTATACGCTGAACTCCATTACCAAGAAGTCCTTCCAGGTGCTGTTCCTGACTATCGGCCTGGTCATGACAGGCCATGCGATTCTCTCACCTTTGCTGATGGTGCTCATCATGATCACCGGAGACTTCCTCGGCATGTCATTGACGACGGATAACGTCCGCCCGTCGCCCGCCCCGAATGCGTGGCGTATTGGCAATCTGACCATTGCCGGCGTGACCATGGGCATCGCAGAGCTGGCATTCTGTGTATCTGTTCTGGCTTTCGGCATTTACCGGATGAGATTGAGCATCGAAGCGCTTCAAACGCTGGCTTTCGTCGTCATCGTATTCGGTAACCAGGCGACGACTTACACCAATCGGGAACGCCGGCACCTATGGTGCTCACGACCAAGTACCTGGCTTATCGTTTCCTCTATTGCTGATCTGCTGATCGCCTCGACACTGGCTATCGGGGGAATAGCGATGAAGCCACTCCCTGCCTTGATGGTAGGGGCGACGTTTGCCGCGGCGGTCGTATTTGCCTTTTTACTGGATCTCGTAAAGGTGCCGGTTTTTCGTCGTCTTGCGATTACCTGAATGCCTCTCGTTCTATTTCCCCGCTTCCGTAATGACTTCCTGGTTCAACCGTACATACTCGTCGCTCTTCATCTCATTGGCTGCTTTCACCCCTTCCTGCGCAGTGGCAATGGCGGAAGCCTTATCACCCTTCTTTAAAAGTACACGGGCTGTCCAAAGCTTGGCGACCATCGGCGGCATGCCGGGTATTTTTTCCATTTGGTTGGCCCATTCCAATGCCTTGTTCATGTCCTTATTGTTATTCCAATAATAGATGACTGCATCGTAATAAGGCTTTTTGTCCGTTTGCATGGCCGAGTCGATCCTGGCCATCACTTTGGCATCGATGTCACAGGTCAGGTGGATGGCAAGGAAAGTGTTCTCCCATAGCAGATGCAGCTCCCCGTTTGTGGGAAACATATTTTCGAACGCCAGGGTAAAGGTTTCAACGGGTCGCGGCAATTTTACCGGCTGGACGGTAAAACGCAGGAAGTCATCTGCCGGACTGTAGGAATAGGCTCCCCATTGTTTTGGTTTATTGCTCAAAATAATTGTCCATTCTTTTTCTCCGGGCACGCTGAACAGGCCATATTCTCCTGCGGGGACGTGATGTCCTTCGATGCTGACGTCATCGCTGAAACGGATAGTAGTTGCCGAATTGGCTCCCGTACGCCATACTTTATCATAAGGCTCGACGTAGCCAAAGATCTTGCGTCCTTTCACATTAGGTCTGGAATACGTCAGCGTGATAGTGCCCAGGCCAAATTGCTGCGTGATCGTCTGGGTCGAGCTGGGTTGTGGAGTGATCTGGCCATAGCCGTTCAGGGCCAGGAGAATAATGGCAATCGTCAGGAAGGGGGAAGGTTTCATTGTTGGTGGTTTAAGTGCAATTTATTACAATTATATTTACAGAGCCGGTACCCATTTCCGGCTTTATCCACCATGACGCACAAAGTCAAGATCCATGATTGGATGACGATGGCAGACCCGCCGCCTGTGTTGGATGTCCGAACGCCGGCTGAGTTCGGCCACGGGCATATACCCGGTGCTATCAATATGCCATTGTTCAGTAACGGGGAAAGGGCGCAGGTGGGAACTACTTATAAACAGATAGGCCGGGAGGCAGCTATTTTGCTGGGCTTTGAACTGACGGGCGCTAAGTGGCCGGGCTTTATCCGGCAGGCGCTGGAAATAGCGCCGCACAAGAGGGTAGCGGTGCATTGCTGGCGGGGCGGGATGAGAAGCGGGGCCATTGCCTGGGCATTGGACTTATACGGGTTCGAGATATACCTCGTGGAAGGGGGCTATAAAGCCTACAGGCGCTGGGTGCAGCGCCAATTTGGAGTAGTCAGGGATTTACGGGTGATTGGAGGGATGACAGGTTCGGGTAAAACCCGGATATTGCATGCCCTTCAGGCAAAGGGCGAACAGATGGTTGACCTCGAAGGTCTGGCGCAACACCAGGGTTCTGCCTATGGTACGCTGAACCTCCGAATCCAGCCTTCCCAGGAACAGTTCGAAAACAACCTGGCGGAAGTGTTATACAGACTGGATGACAGTCGGCGGGTATGGGTGGAGGATGAAAGCATGGCGATTGGTAAATGCCTCATACCACGGCTTTTTTGGGATCAGATGCAGACGGCAGTATTATTTGACATGCAGGTGCCGGTGGAGATGCGTGTTGCGGCCCTCGTGCAGGAATATGGCCATTTGGATAAAGAATTCCTGGTATCGTGTACGCTGCGTATCCGCAAGCGACTGGGAACGGAACAGACGAAGCATGCGATTGCGGCCATTCGGGAAGACAACATGGCTGAATTTATCCGGCTGGTGCTGGTATATTATGATAAAACCTACCGCCGGGCGCTGAATGCCAGGATCGGGACCACAATTTTTGCAGTGCCCGTCAAGGATGGTGATGCGGTGCGGAACAGCCAGCGACTTATACAACACGATGATGGACACAACGACCATAAAGCTGACGCAATATTCTCACGGGGCGGGTTGCGGCTGTAAGATCAGCCCGGCGCTCCTGGATAAAATACTGCATAGTCCGCTGTCTTTTCCGGCCGACCCCCGGCTGCTGGTAGGCAACGATAAGCGGGATGACGCTGCCGTACTGGACCTGGGCAATGGGACGGCGCTGATTTCTACGACGGATTTCTTCATGCCTATAGTGGATGATGCGTATGACTTTGGGCGGATCGCTTCGGCCAATGCGATCAGTGATGTGTATGCGATGGGTGGACGGCCTGTGCTGGCCATCGCGATCCTGGGCTGGCCTGTCGGCAAACTGCCACCGGAGCTGGCGCAACGGGTATTGGAGGGGGCGCGGGCCATCTGTGCCGAGGCGGGTATCACCCTGGCGGGTGGACACAGCATCGATTGTCCCGAGCCGATATTCGGCCTGGCCGTGAATGGGTTGGTGAATATCCCGCAATTAAAACAAAACTCGACGGCGACGCCGGGCTGCCGGTTATACCTGACAAAGGCATTGGGAGTGGGCATACTTTCTACTGCCCAGAAAAAGATGGCGTTACGCGACGACGATGCGGCGATAGCCTTGGAAAGCATGGTAACCTTGAATAAATGGGGAGAAATGTTCGGGAGGCTGGAGGATGTCAGGGCCATGACAGATGTGACCGGCTTTGGGCTGCTGGGCCACCTGGCGGAGATGTGTGAAGGCAGCGGTGTATCCGCAGTAATTGAATATGACAAGGTGCCGGTGATGGACAATTTGCCCTATTACCTGGAGTTGGGTTGTTATCCCGGCGGTACGCAGCGCAACTGGAGCAGCTATGGGCACAAAGTAAGTGCGTTGCCGGACGAATGGCGTTATGTGCTGGCCGATCCCCAGACCAGCGGAGGGCTGCTGGTGGCGGTGCAGGAAGAAGGAGCCGAAGCATTTGAAGGGCTGTTGCGGGAGCAGGGACTCCCGGCCGCGTTTTGCCAATCATTTGGCAAGCTTTTAACACCGACGGAAGGGCCGTTGATTTCGGTGGTTGTCTGAGGGGATACTTACTGCGTGTGGATGATTTGGAAATTCACCGTCAACGGCGCAATCAGCGAAGGCGAGTTGATGTCCATCCTGCCGGTGGTCGTCCCGATGGCCTATCTCTCTTAGCACCAAAGAGTCCTGCTCCACGATTCTGTCTCCTGTAACACGGATCGTGACGGGCTGCAGCGCCTCCAGTTTCGCCGGAGGCAGGTTGAGGCTAAGAGTGAATTCCCTCCTGTCCTTCCCGGGCGCCGAAAGAGCAATTCGCGCTTCATAGCGTCCGGGGTTCTTGATGATATCCAGGTTGATGTCAATTACCAGTCTGCCCCTATCTATTGAGAAAAGGAACCCATCATAAAACGTAATATCGTATACCTCATCAAGGCGTACCCAGTCCACAGCCTCCGTTACCAACGGCAAGTCCCTGGCTTCCATACCGGGTCCGGGAATCAGCCGGATCGCAATAGTATCCCGCACTGAAACGGCGGGAATGTCAAAGGCAGTAGCGGCAAGTCCGATCCAGGAATGATCCTGGGCAGCAAGCCGCGATCCGCAGCAGCAAATGATGCAGAAAAGATAGCATGCTTTCATGGAGAAGTCAACTAATTTTAAAAGAAGTAATTGGCGACTTAATCGGTTAGAATCGATTTGCTAAATTTAGGCCATAGTTCAATTCAATCAAAATGACCCATAGGAAACTGTTGTTATTCCTGGCCGTCACGGCTCTGCTGCTCGGCGGAAAAATAAACGCCCAAAATACGGTTGCGCTGCCCAGAAGCCTTCCTGAAACCGAAGGTGTCTCATCTTCCGGCATCAACAGCTTCCTGCAAGCTGTCGCCGAAAGTAAAATCGAGTTTCACAGCTTTATTTGAGCTTTACTTCCACGGCTGTTGGATTTGCCGTAAGCGAAGGGCGTCTGAAGGTATCAGACAAAGTCGTTTCATTTTTTCCGGACAAGTTGCCGGCAAACGTGAGCCCCTACCTTACCGCAATGACGGTAAGAGACCTGCTCAATATGGTGGAGGGTCAGGAACCGGATCCTACAGGCGTAGTTACCGGCACTAACGGGGATTGGGTCAAAGGATTCTTTGCTTTGCCGGTAGTGCATGAGCCGGGTACGAGGTTCCTCTATAACACCCTGGGGGTATATGTCTTGTCGGCTATCGTGCAAAAGGTGACCGGCCAAAAAATAATCGATTACCTGACCCCGAGGTTGTTCCGGCCTTTGGGCATCCGGGGGACAGATTGGGAAGTCAGTCCCCAGGGCATTAATACCGGAGGGTGGGGGATCAGGCTAAAGACGGAAGACATGGCCAAATTCGGGCAGTTGTACCTGCAAAAAGGAAAATGGAATGGCCGCCAGATATTGCCTCAATCCTGGGTAAAGGATGCGACTACTTCCCGGAGCGATGAAGGGCCCGTCTGGGCTCAGAAAACGCCGAAGGATTTGAGTGACTGGAGGCAGGGATATGGTTACCTGCTCTGGCGCTGCCGGCACAATGCCTTCAGGGCCGACGGGGCCGACGGCCAGTTCATCATTGTCATGCCGGATCAGGATGCAGTAGTCGCGATCACCTGCGAGACTCACGATATGCAGGATGAGTTGAATCTCATATGGAATTATTTGCTGCCCGCTGTTCATCATGATGCTTTACCCGCTGACAAAAACGCGGCGGCAGCGTTAAAACAGGAACTTGCCTCCCTTGCTCTTCCTCCACCCCCTAAAGTGGCGGATGCGCCATTGGCGGCGACTATTTCCGGTAGAACTTTTCATCTGGCCTCCAACCCGGCCCATTTGAACGCCCTGTCCTTCGCGTTTAGGGGGGATCAATGTGCGGTCACTTTCAAAACCGACACCGCCGCATACAAGATAGCATTCGGCCGGGGTAAATGGGCCATTGGGGAAACGGACAGGAGGGGGCCATCCGTCTCTACTGTCACGGCATTCATCCCTGGACGGCCGTTGTTGCACGTCGCGGGCAGCTATACCTGGATCAATGGGGATACGCTTCAACTGGTGCTGAGGTACATAGAAAGCCCTCATACCCAGACGATCCTTTGCCACTTTGATGGGAACAGCCTTTCAGCGGAGATTAGCAACAGCTTTGATTGGGATGGTAGCAAGAAGTTAGTGCTGAAGGGCCAATAAACTATTGATTGATTCCGGCAGAAATACTTGCTGGGGCAGGCAGGAGTTTTTACCTTGTTATCAATAAACCCCTACTGATATGCCACTCCTTACAAGAGCGAAGAACATTTTACTATCCCCCAAGACGGAATGGGTTGTGATTCTTACTGAGGCGGAAACTCCGCAATCGCTATTAACGAAATATGTCATCCCGATGGCCCTCATTCCTGCCATAGCCTTGTTTATCGGGTATGGATTGATCGGGATCGACGCTGTCATTCTCCGTATCAGCGGCATCCGGTGGGGTGTGATAATGGCCGTCGATAGTTTTATCACTTCCATCATAACGTATTATATCTGTACGTTTGTGATCGATGCACTGGCGTCGAGTTTCTCTTCGG
>PMUF01000630.1 GCA_003167015.1 Chitinophagaceae bacterium
ACCGGTCCCTCGACCGGTCTCTGCTCGCGCGTCCTCTCTAAAAAAAATCCCGGTCGAAAACCGGGATCCTGTTATTTCTAATGGTGATGATGATGGTCATGTTCTTCCACCAGGTGCCGGAACTCGTCCCGGCTGATGGGCTTGTCCGTGGGATGGATCTGGGTCTCTACCCAGGCAAAGACTTTCTCTGTCTGGATCCGGTGCATGGTATCTTCCACAAACTTCCGGTCCTGCATCATGCGCTGAACGTAATCGCCGACCCAGGGTTGTTCTTCGGCGCCTGCCTGCATCCCCATATACCCAAACAGCTGTTGCCGGGCAAAAGCCTTGATATCGTCCTGGCTTACCTCGATGCCATTATCGCCGACTACCTTGTCCACGATCAGGGTCCATTTCAGCTGGTTGACGAAAGTGGGAAATTCCTGCTCTACTTCGGCCTGGCTCTTGGGCTGTTCCCCACCGGTCTGCATCCAACGCTTCAGGAAGTCTTCCGGGAATTCAATCTTAGTATGATCCAGCAGCACATGATACAGCGAATGCTGCAGCTGGTTGCGGCTCTGGCTGTCCCAGTAGGCCTGGATCTCTTCCTTCACGGCATCCCTGAACGCTTCTACGGTCGTGATTTCCTTGGTCGGATAGACGGTTTTGAAGAAAGCCTCATCCAGTTCGGACTTTTCGATCAACCCTACCTTGGTGATGGTAGCTCTGAAATATTTGTCGGCGGCGGCGACATCGTCTTTGGCCAGACCTAAATCATTCAACACCCATTCTCTTTCCTTTGGCTCGAACGCAGTGGAAGGCTGTACGACGATGGAATCGTCCTTTTTCAGACCGATCCATTTCGGCCGGGTAGCTTCATTAAAATATTTAACAAGAAGAGAATTATCTTTTTCAATGCCCCCTTCCAGCACCATACCGGTGGCGTCGGTTTCCGTAAAATGGAGGTTGAGGACGTTGTCGTCACTGGCTACCGTCTCCGGTTCCGTCATTTTGCCATTCCGGGTCTGGTGGCGCTCGATCTCTTCATCGATCATTTCCGGGGTGACTTCTACTTTATAGAAGGTCAGCGGAGCCTTCCCAAGATCTGCCAGGCTAAAGGCAGGCTTTAAACCGACCTCAAAAGAAAAGGTATAATCAGTAGGGTTGCTGACATCGATTTGCCGGGCATCGTTCTCCGGTAAGGGCAGCGGCTGTGCAAAAATTTCAAGTTTCTCATTGGACATGTAGGTGGTCAGCTCTTTTTCCACCGTCCTCAGTACTTCGTCGGTAAACACCGAGCTGCCGTACATTTTTTTGATGAGACCGGCAGGTACCATGCCTTTCCGGAAACCCGGGATATTCGCCTGCTTGCCATATTGTTTCAGGGACTTTTCAAAAGACGGCAAATAGTCGTTTTTTGAAACATTGACGACGATCTTGTCCGTCAAAAGCCCAATATTCTCCCTCGTTACTGTTGCCATATTGATATAATAGTTTAAATCGGGGGGCAAAGGTAGGTATTTTTTGGCTTCCGGACCAATAGTAAGACCGCGGCAAGGCAAAGGCCGCCGATGATGCCGCAACAGGCCAGCAAAGGCACGGCGCCTGTCCCGCCCGCCCTATGAGCCATTACCCCTCCCGCCATTCCCTTTCCGCCCCACCCTCCGCCCGGAAAGGCCTGCATACATAAACCTGTCAGCGATAGCCCCAGACCGCTCCCCATAGTATATAAGGAAGATTGCAGGCCTGCGGCGATCCCCTGCTTGTCCGCCGGGACACCTTCCAGCGACAGCACGGTAAAAGCCGGATACCCGATCGCTATGCTGAGACTGTTGACCAGCAGCAGGGCAATAAGCCAGCAAACCAATAAGTGATGCCAGATGCCGGCCGCCAATAGCAGATCCCCGGCCAGCAGGCAGGCAATCGATAAGATACCCGTACGCCATACCCCTATCGCCTGGTATAGCCGGGGCAACAGCAGCCGTGACACGAGGGCCGAGCCGATGCTATAGGGAAAAAGCAATAGACCGGTTGTCAGCGTATCCCATCCCTGCAGTGCCTGCAGGCTAAAGGCAGAGATAAAGACAAAAGGTAGAAAGGCAGTTCCCAATAGGGCAAAAGCCCCTAAGGTCCTGTAATGATCCGGACCCGTGTAGATACCTCTGCCGAAAAAGGGTCGGACCTGACGTCGGTCCGTTCTTCGCAAGGCTATACCCGACAGCAGGGCTGCCGGCAGGCAGATGGCGGCCTTCCACCCCCCGTTCGCCGATTCATGCACGCCATAGGATAGCATCAGCAGGGTAGCGGTCAGCCAAATCGCCATGGGCGTCTGTAGCGTGCCACCCTTCGCCGGCTTATTACTCGGGATCCAGCGATGCCCGGCGACCACCACTGCGGCGATGACAGGGACATTCATTCCGAAGATCCAATGCCAATCCAGGCAGGAGGCAATCACCCCCCCAAGGGCCAGCCCACCGGCAAAGCCAATTGCTGCAAAAGCGCCGAAAATACCGAAAGCCGACTGTTGCTGCCGGGGCTCGGTAAAATGAACGGACAGGAGGGATATTCCTGCCGGCATGGCCAGCGCGGCCCCGATGCCCTGCCCCGCCCTTGCCGGTAGCAGCCAGCCCAGGTGATGACTACAGGCCCCCACGGCAGAAGCGCCGCCGAACAGCAGCATGCCGGTAAGAAAGACCTGCCGGCTGCCTGCATGATCGCACAGCCGCCCTCCCAGCAGCAGGAATCCGCCAAAGCTCATCAGGTAAATGGTCTGTACCCATTGGACGGCCGCCAGCGGGAGGCGCAGATCGGCCGCCAGCAGGGGCAACGCCAGGTTGACGACCGATACGTCGAAGGCTTCGAAGAAAATGGCCGAACAGGCCAGCCATAACAGGACATGCTGTCGAAAGGTCAATGGATTTTTCATGACTGAAAACTAGGGTCAGACATCGTTTGTCCTGCAAACTTTCTAATTTTGGTACAATTGATATTTTATGCCCCCGAAAAAAGAGCAATTGCCCTATACGCTACCCTCGCCATCAGCGTCCCTCAACCTTGACGCTGTCGACATCCGGATCCTCAACCTGTTGCAGGAGGATGGCCGGCTTTCCGTCCGCGAACTGGCCCGAAAGGTCAACCTGTCCGTGACTCCTGTGCACCAGCGGCTCCGGCGATTGGAGTCCTCGGGTATCATCGACCACTATGCGGCTGTGATCAATACCGGTAAGATCCCCGCCTTCATCGTCTTTTTTGTCAATATCGTCCTGAAAGAACATTCCACGCAGCTAGGCGGCGAATTTATCCGCCGGATCACTTCTTTCCCCGAAGTCGTCGAATTTCACGTCATTGGCGGTGAGCACGATTTTATGATCAAAGTGATCGTTCCGGACATGGCCGCCTATCGCCGTTTCTTCGTTCAACAGCTGGGGGAAGTGCCCAATATCGCTAAGCTGCAAAGTATCATCGTGCTCGAAACGATCAGGGAAGACAGCCGTATACCGTTGTAGAGTAGTCGCCACACTGCCGTATTTCTGCGGGGAACAAAAGTTCTTTTTACGCGTATTCAATCACGCAGTAACTTTATTACTCGACTCTCAGCGCGCCATTTTCCATAGCCTATTTGTTGAAAGCATCAGGCATAACAAGTATGCCTGATCATCCGGACCCCACGGCCCGACCAGCAGCTGCGTGCTTATACCGGCCCGATGGCGTCTCCCTATTTTTTAGCTCAAAATCTTTATCGAAACAGAATAATCAATTTTTGGAAGACGTAGGGCTGATTAAACAGGCGAAGACCAACGCCTATCAATCAGTTAATGCCGAACTGATCAATTGTTATTGGCAGGTGGGTGAATACATTACCAAGCGGATCGCCAATGCGACGTGGGGTGATAAGTCAATCAATGAATTAGCAAAATTCATAGAGAAAAATCATCCCGATTTGAGAGGTTATAATCGCGTAGGTCTTTATCGGATGAAGCAATTCTATGAAACTTATTGCACTTCCCCAATTGTCTCATCACTGCTGAGACAATTACAAAATGTTGAAAACCAAAGCACTGAATTTGTCTCACCACTGGTGAGACAATTAACTGACATCCGGAATACTATGCTGGCTCAAGTCAGCTGGACCCACCATCTGATCATTTTTGCCCGCACAAAATCAGCCGAAGAAAGGGAGTTTTACATCCATCTCTGCATCCGGGAAAGGTATAGTACAAGGGAACTGGGCCGGCAAATCTCCAGCGGCCTTTTCGAACGCGTAATGCTTGGCAAGCAGCAACTCCCCGCCGCGGTAAAACATTCCCACCACGAAATGCTGAATGCCATTAAATCCGACTATATTTTCGAATTTCTGAAGCTACCCGACAATCACAATGAAACAGACCTGCAAAAGGCCTTAATCCTGCAAATGAAAAAATTCATCGTTGAACTCGGCAGGGACTTCCTGTTCATAGGGGAAGAATATAAACTACAGGTGGGAAATAGTGACTTCAAAGCAGACCTTCTCTTTTATCACAGAGGACTGCAATGTCTTGTCGTAGTGGAACTGAAAGCCGAAAAATTCAAGCCTGAACACCTCGGCCAGCTGAATTTCTACCTCGAAGCCCTCGACCGCGATGTGAAAAAGGAACATGAAAACCCAAGTATTGGTATCCTGCTGTGCAAGGACCAGGATACAGAAGTCGTCAGATACGCGATGAACCGCACCCTTTCACCAACGTTGGTCGCATCCTATCAAACCCAATTACCCGATAAAAATATCCTTAAGCAGAAATGGCAGCAAATCATGGAACAAACGACCCAATAAAAAACCTCCCTATATCCGGGAGGCCTGTGCGAGTGATAGGACTCGAACCTACATGCCTTGCGGCGCCAGATCCTAAGTCTGGTGCGTCTGCCAATTTCGCCACACTCGCATCATTTAATCCTGCATCATAGCATCAGCCAAATACATCTTCCTGATTTCCAGGAATATCGCCTCTGGACTACCCTCATCCGCAGGGGAAGGTAAAGCGTGCAAAACTAGGCTTTTTTTTGTAAATTCGTAGAGTATGGACATGGAAACAGTAGCTGCAATACCGAAATACAATCTTACGGAAGACCAGGAAAAGAGACTTATTCTAAGGGAATACCGCGCTCTGCTCCGTTCCCTGAAGCCCAAGCTCAAACTCGGGGACAAGGAACTCATCCGCTCTGCCTTTGAAATGGCCGCCGACGCCCATAAAACCATGCGGCGCAAAAGCGGGGAGCCCTATATCCTGCACCCCCTGGCCGTGGCCAGGATCTGCAGCGAAGAAATAGGCCTGGGCGTGAGGTCTTCCATCTGCGCCCTCCTCCACGATACTGTCGAAGATACCGACATCACCCTCGAAGATATCGAAAGAGAATTCAGCAGCGAGATCGCCCGCATCGTCGACGGTCTGACGAAGATCTCCAATGTAGTAGATGTCAACGCCTCCCGTCAGGCGGAAAATTTCAAGAAGATACTCCTGACCCTGACCGACGATCCGCGCGTCATCCTGATCAAGCTCGCCGACCGCCTGCACAATATGCGGACCCTCGATAGCATGAAAAGGGAAAAACAGCTCAAGATCGCTTCGGAGACGGTCTATATATACGCTCCCCTGGCTCATCGCATGGGGTTGTATACCATCAAGACCGAGCTGGAAGACCTGGCGATGAAATACCTCGAGCCGGAAGAATATCGCGAAATAGCTCGCAAGCTGTCCGAAACTAAGCGGGAGCGGTCCCGTTATATCAACGAATTCGTCAAGCCCCTGAAAGACAAATTAGATAGAGGCGGATTCAACTTTGATATTTATGGCCGGCCCAAGAGCATTCACTCCATCTGGAATAAGATGCGTAAAAAAGGCGTCGCTTTCGAAGAGGTCTATGATCTCTTCGCGATCCGGGTGATCCTCGACTCGCCGCTTGAAAAAGAAAAGGAGGATTGCTGGAAAGTGTATTCCATGATCACCGACGAGTACAACCCTTCTCCTGAAAGGCTCCGGGACTGGTTGAGCAATCCCAAATCCAACGGCTACGAAGCCCTGCATACTACCGTTATGGGCCCCCAGGGCAAATGGGTGGAGGTACAGATCAGGTCGAAAAGAATGAACGAGATAGCGGAAAAAGGGCTGGCCGCACATTGGAAATACAAGGAAGGCGCCTCCGATGAGAGCCGCTTTGACAAATGGTTCCAGCAAATCCGGGAAGTGCTCAATACCGAGGACAATGACTCCATCGATTTCCTGCAGGATTTCA
>PMUF01000611.1 GCA_003167015.1 Chitinophagaceae bacterium
CCTTTTGTGTGGCGCCTGTCTAGTTTGAGGGAGGGGTACTGCAGTACCCGTGTTCGCGGATGGCGTCCTCGTCGTCGTCCAGCAGCCGGTCGATCAGTCTATCCAGATTGCCGGCGGCGGCGAGAGGTTGGAGGGTCAGCACGGCGACGAAGGTCCTGCCACGGTAAACATACCAGTGGTCGTCATTGCTGTCCCGCATGAAGCAGAGATCCTGGTAGTGCAGGGCTGAGCCGTTCCGCCAGCCGGGAAGGGAAAGCTTGTTGCAGAACTCGTCCCGGCTGAAGCAGGGAACGGAAACGAAGGGGTTGGCGGCCCTGTCGTCGGAATCGGGGAGATTGGCGGCCCGGTAGCGCGCTTCGCCGCGCCACCAGGCCCGGAGGCATAGGCGGTCTTCTTGTGTCAGTTTGATTGTTTGTTGCATGGTGTGATTTTTTTGGTGAATGAAAAGCCCGCGGGATGGGCGAGGAGGAATAAGGGGAAGGCCGAGCGCATAAATGATGGCGTTGTGTGGCGGCCTTGTGTTTATGGCGCGGTGGCATTATACCGTTTCCGACGCAGCCCATAAGTTTGCGGTTCATTCGCAAAAAATCCAGATTGTCTTTTGGCTGGGGAGGATATTGCATGGTAATGTAGGGTAGGGTGTAGGGGCGGCTTTGCCGCCGCTACACCGCAGGACGGGGCTGCTGTGGTGGCGATACGGTTACGACGCGTGGGCAAAGCGAGGGGTTGGCGTAACGGTATCGCCTGGCTGGAGAAAAGTGATGGGACTGTTTGGTGCAGTCTGCCGGCAGGGACCGTTACATAGTAGCACTGCCGATGAACGGATTGCGACGCAACGTTGCATAATAGGAGTTACTGTCGCTGGTTCCAACGGTACAATGCTCTATTATTTGACTTTTATCATTTTTACATTCCTGAAGAAGGGTGTAGTTTTACTGGTCATCATTTTTCGTGGGCGTCTTACGCTGTGGCAGCTTGCAGGAGGGGCGATGGGGACAGCGAAAAGAGATGGCCTCTGCGACGTGTTGGGGTTTGATGGCGGCGCGCCGGCAAGATGGGCAATGGTGCGGGCGACCTTGACGGGTATTTGTTAGTAGAGGACGGGGACTGTCTGGTGGTCGAAGAGTCTGATTTTGCGGGCAGGCGGTTGATGGCTGAAAAATAAATCAAAAAATATGAGAATCAATGATCGCAACTCTTCCATCCATTTTCTGTCGGAGGGGGATGCTATGCAGTTTACAACGGGCGGAACGGAAGGGGATGCGGCGGTGGCGAGGTATCTGCGCACCACCTTCCCTTCGATGCGCGCCGCCTTCCGAGAAAAAATTCAGCTGCTGAGCGAGCCTTTTTCGAATGGCTACTCGTGGGCATTGAAACGGGTAAGGGATATTCTGCCCGCCGAAAGGGTCCGGCAGTGCGGAACCTGGATATTGCCGCTGGGCTGGGATACGTATGAGACCATTTTCTATCAGTTGGATGTAGAGCCGAATGCGCAGTCATCCTATGATGGCAAGGTGAAGGTGATCTCGTTTTACAACGACCCGAAGGAGCGATATCCGTCCCTATCGGACTGCGTGACCCGGGAATTGAGCGGTGGTGTGATGATGGAAGGATGTCTGTCGCAATCGGGCATGCCGTCGCAGGAACTAATTGACATGGTGGTGGAGCGGGTGCTGTTCTTACGGTACTGTGAAACGGACTCGCTGGTAATTGTCCCTGGTGGAGAGGAGACGCATGCATGGCAGTGGTATGGCAATGATACCGCTCTGCCGGTAGAGGTGGTGAACTCTGTATGGCTGCAGTGGGTCGCGGCAGGTGAAAGTTTGTATGGAGATGAAAAGAGGCCGGGGCATTTTCGGATGCAAAGTTATGGGCCAGGGGGCCGGGCGCAGTTGGATTGGGTTGCCGCAGGGGCCGGGGCGGTGGTGGAGAAGAGCATTTCCTGATTGCTAATTAAATTAGTATTTTTATCAAAAGCCTTTCTATGAGCAGGTATTATTCCCGGGACTATCCGGGCTATGATGAGTATGGTGTTTACCATGATTACCCTAATCCTTTCCTTGATTCGGCGGTGCGATGGGCTGTCAGGCTGATAGGGTGGGCTTTCTGGCATAGCCCGGCGTTATTGACCTTCTATATATTGCTGGCGTGGTTACGGCAGATGGCGGCCGGGATGAAGGGTTGGCCGGCGTGGGCTTTTTCTGGTGCGGTTATAGTGGGTGCGATAGTGATCGCCTGGGTGATGGGTAGGTTGCCTCATAGGATGCGGGTAAAGCGGGCGGCTGGGGAACCGGGGTGGGTGGTGTTTTGGGGGATAGGGTTTTTATATGGCTTTGTTCCAACAGCGATGTTGTGGCGGAGCTTGTTTGTGGTAGGCCTGGGCTGGTGGAAGCCGGGAACGCCGCATGCGTGGATGAGTTGGGTGGCGGGGGTAGTGGTGGGGGTGATGATCTTTTGGCGAAATGAACGGGCTGAGTAGGGTTGGATTGGCAGCCGGAATTTTTTTGAGGGGGTGGTTTTCCCATGGTAAGGTCCCTTAATTTGTTGGGAGATAAACCTTCCTCATGTACGAGTCCAATCGAAGTGGAAGTCGCTCTCCTGGCGACAACCTGAATCTCTTCAATTATAAGTGGAGATATGTCATTTTGTTCTTTACGATAGCTACGGGTGTAGCTACGCTTTGGGAAAAGTGTGGTCAGGCCACCCGCAGGTCCGCGACGCAAATGGCGGTGACGCCGACTGATTCTCCATCGCATCCGACGAATAATTTTCATAAAAAAGAGACTGCGCCGGTCACGCCGAAGCCCATCCCGCTGGCGGCGCCGCTGGAGCGCGCGATGGCGGATGATATTGAATTCCGGCTGATGCGGGCGGAAGGGAGCCTTTCCTGGTAGTCGGCCACTCTTTTGACTTTCCGGACATGTCTTCGGTCGTCGGCTGTTTCATGCGGGTCGCGCCGGGCGGAGGGCCCGTCGAGGCTGACGATGATTTCCCCGGGGTTTTCAGTCACGGTGACTTTACTGCCGATTGTAAAACCGAGTTTTTGCAGGTAAACGCCGGCGAGACGGATCTCGGGGGCCTCGATGTTGCGGTGGGTGCGGGAGAACCATTTGCCCGCGACGGTTAGGTGCCGTTCTTTGGGTTGAGTGGCTGGTGCTGGCGGCGGGGTGTCCGTTGCTTTGGGGGCGGGAGGGACCAGAGTGAGCGTTGATGGGGTGGATTGGCGGACAGGTGTCATAAGGAAGTGGTTTGTAGGTTAAAGGTACTAAATATTATTTTAAAAGTAATTAAAAGTGTTATAAAAGTAATATAAAGATATCCACAACTGAGGTGCTCACTTGCAATGCTGGTATACTCTATATTTGTTTCTGATGGGTGAAAAAATTCTATATAATCGTATCGCGGCTGAGATGGTGGAGCGTGGAGTTAAGAACAAGGAACTGGCGGAGTATTTAGGGGTGAAAGAACATACGGTGTCCCGTTGGCGGACAAATGACCAGCAACCCCCGCTGGAAACGTTGAACCGGATCGCGCTATATTTGCATATTGATGTGCGGAATTTGCTGGTGCCGAATAAACTGCCTGCTGTTCCTGTCCGTAAGAAATAGTCCTTTCTATTTAAGCTGATGACAATGTTTACTATCGTTGACGTGTAATTGAAATTGAAATATTTTTTTTATTCAGAAGATAGTATTTTGTATCTTTGTATCACTTCTTTGTTAGTTCCCACAACCCAATTAAGATAAGCGTTTGATCATGGTGTGTCTTTGAACACCTGTGAAGTGTATCACATTTCATTATTGTAAATTTTACCTATGAAGCGGCGAACGGATGGTGTTTCAAAGCCCCGGATGGGTGGTTATTTGAAGCACGAAAAGAGTGATATTTTGTGGAAAGTGGTCATGGAGGAGGTATTCGAAGATCTGCTGCGCTTTGTGTTCCCCGATGCGGACAAGGTATATGACCTGGAGCGTGGCTTTGAGTTCCTGGACAAGGAACTCGCAGAGATGGACCCGGACCCGGCCAAAAGAAAGGGTACGAAGTTTGCCGATAAACTGGTAAAGGTCTTCAACCGGGAAGGCCTGGAAGAATGGGTGTTATGCCATGTCGAAGTGCAGGGCTATACGAAGGCTAAGGAGCGGCCCTTATTTGCGGCTCGCATGTTCCGCTACTTCATCAGAATTTGGGATAAACATCAAAAACCTGTGTCGGCCATCGCTATTTTTACGGGTTCGGACGCGAAGAAGATGCCGGCACGATTTGAATATGGCTATCGGGATACACGGGTACGGTATGACTTTCGCACGGTCTCCATTCTGGATTTTACGGACGATGAACTGGAGAAGAGCAATAACCCTTTTGCACAGGTGGTTCTGGTGGCCAGGACGGCACTCCTGGAGCAAAAGATGGAAGAATTGGACCTGCTGGAACTAAAGATATTGATTGCCACGAAGTTATTAAATAAAGGGTTTGCCGAGAAGAAGATCAGAGCGATTTTAGTCTTTTTGGAGGATTACATCTTCTTTAAAGAACCGGAAATGAATCGTATCTTTATAGAGAGTATTCAATCACAAGATAAAAATAATGTTATGGGTATTGATGAATATCTGAAACAGAAAGCGATGGAAGAAGGCTTAGAAAAAGGCTTAGAAAAAGGTTTGGAAGAAGGCCGGGAAAAGGGCCGGGAAGAAGGCCGAAAAGAAGAGCGTGAAAAAAATGTCAAACATCTTTTGGCAAGTACTGAATTTTCTGTGACCAAGATTGCCGAGTTATTGGACGTCCCGGTCTCCTTTGTGAAAAAAGTAAAAGAAAGCCTGCAGCCAAAATTGCAGGCCAAGTAGAGTCATGGATATTATTGGACAAGTGGCCGAGATAAGAGAGGAGAAAGGCATACGCGAATAGCCATTAGGCAACTATAAAATAATTAGAGCGAAGCCATCCGATTGTCGGGCGGCTTTTTTGTTGCCGGTGAAAATCCTTATTGTCTTTTTTCGGATTTGCCTTTGCTGGTCGGTCATGACGGTAAGGAATTGGAGGATGATCTCCCTATCGGGCCAGGTAACCAGCTGTTGGGCGGTAGCTGCCAGTTCTTCACTGGTGGGATAATACCGATGCGGTATCAATGCAAAGTCCAGGATGGAATGAAAAGCGGTCCATTTGGATTCTTTGTGGCTGAGCTGGTCGAAAGCAGCAGCCATTTTGCGTAAATCGTAAGACATAAGGAGGGATTTGAATGATGATCGATGTAGCCATCGACCGCACAACCTCTTCTTCTCTCCCTTAGCGACCAGCATTACACCCGGACGGTTCCGGAGAACAATTTTTTGAAAAAAAATTTATGAGGTATCATTGAATAGTACGGGGATACAGATTTTTTTCAAAAACCCTCGGGTCGACCTTCGCGTAGCGATGGGAGATTGTTCGTAGGAATCGGTAGGGTGTATCTTTGCGGTGGGGGAGAAGAGAGCAGCATGTTCAGTTGGCAGGCTATCTATTGTGTCCGTATGGTATTCGCATTTTTGCGTATTGATATGGAGTTTTTCTTCGCATAAGGGCCACCGATTTCACGTATTTTGGGCTGTTTCGGGGAGAATTTTGGGTGGCGGTAGGTTACGGCTTCGCCTGTTTGTAATTTGTGTTACAAATAGTGGTTATGGAAGAAGAGATGCGGGGTGTTGAGTTGTACCATACTTTGTTGAGCGAGATGCTGGACTTGCTGGCGGCGGCTGATGCGGAGCGCTCACCGGGCGAAGGGTATGGGGGAATGATCCTAATCGTGCGTAGGAGCATCGGGGAATTGCGTGCGGCGATGGAGCCGTTTGTCGACCGGGACGCGGAGATGGCCTTCTTCAGGGGTGTGTGGCCGGTATTTTACGGGAAACTCTTCTATTATTTATTGCTGCATGAGTTTGAGCTGGACCGACTGGGCATACCGGCGGTTGCATTACCGGAACTGATCGGGCGGGGAGAGCGGGAGGTGCTGCTGTTTTTCTGGCGCAACCGGGACTTTTGGCAATATTACAAAACGGGCTCGTCATTGATTGCGGAGCAGTTCACGCGGGTCTATAGTGACGGGTGTATGTTTGATCCGCTATGCCAGGTGATTGACCGGGAATGGGCGACGGTGGCGAGCTATCGGGCGGCACGGGGGCTTGCGTATGAAGAATATCAGCATTTCCTGCAGTTGGAAAAGGAGCGGGCGGCGAATCCTTCGACGGTTGGTGACCGGCGGCGGTATGAATGGAAAGAGGGGAAAACGGCAGCGGTGGAGTGGATTAAAGCGCAGGTGGAGGCGGGGTCGATCTATATTGACGGGAAACCGGCGACAGCGGTGCAGCTGCGGGCGGATTTCGAGGCGCGGTACGGGGAGGATCTGAAGGATTTTGACAAACTGCTGTATGCGACGGATACGCGGAAGAAGGATCAGACGCCGTATCTGACGAAGTTGATGAATGCGTTTGTGGGGAGGAAGGAGAGGCTGGGGAAGTAGTGATGAAGTCCCCTAAAAGCCGAATGATGACAAGATTAGCTGGTGCAGCCCGCGAAGACGAAATTTTTGGTTGGTTGGAATATCTGTCATAGGGGATTTGCACCAATAAAGATCCTTACTCCATCTAACATGTTTTGTACCTGGGGGGCACTAAATGTAGAATATTTACCATGGGCTGCTTCATTTCTAATTTTAATCCATCCACCTATTAGACCATGATTGATTTTGTCAATAAATTTCGCAGTATATAACTCTGTAGTCAATTTATCAGCTGTCTTTTGTTGTACTTTACCTTTTGTGTCTATATAGGTGATTGACATGCCATTTTTAATTGCAAGGTTGCGCAGATGCGATTCCATTGTACTCCCTGTGATAACGGCGGCGGGTATAAACCAGTTTTCTTTCAATAAATATTCGGCCATTTCTAAATAATCACTGAATATATCTGCTGATACAAGCCCCCGCACACTGGACAAATAGTAGTCATTGTCAATATCATGTTTGATACCCTCAAGAATAGCCTTACAGTTTGCAACAGAGTTTGCGCTATTTTGCCCGGAAACCCTATCGAATTCTTTGTAATTTGGATCAGATTCACCATTAAGGTGTTTAATGAAATGCAATGATTGGGTTCTTAATCTGTTTTTTGATACCTCGAAAGAATCACTGCCTGCATGTGAGATGGTCTGTTCGGCAAGGGAGATTAATTCGGCCACTCGCTTAATCAAAACTTGTTTTGAATACATAATTCAAAGATAAAAAAAATCCTGATAGAGCTCATGGTTAGTTGCTACCGGGTTGTACCCTGTCCATCAAATTGCCGCCGTTTGTGAGCATCATGATATTCGAGGGGTCGCCTTTTACTTCGGTCACATCTGCCACGGCCACCGCCATGTTGTTCAACGCAACTTCCCTCAACTTTTCCCTGGTGATCACGTCCGACAAATCTTTGTTTTGCAAAAGCTGATATCGATTGCCCTTATCAACGGCATAAAAAATGCCCAGACCTTCGGCAAAATCGTCGTATATGGGGCTCTCCTCAAAGGACAGAGAAACGTGCTCATTCTCCGGATTTGGCCGTGGATGAGGATCGGGTGTTTCGCGGCCGAAAATAGCCTTCACCCGGGGAAATACCTTGTTCAGGTCGACGACGGTGTGGTCTGGGGCCCCCTCAGCCGCCGGAGAAGGCGGCGATCGGCGGAACCATTTATCAAATAAACCCATGAGCCGAATATACTGCCGGTTTTTTATATCTCATAATAATACCCATTAACATCACTATACCCTCTGATAACAAAACGAATAGTGGAAATGAGATAGTTACATAGAATAGTTCGTTTATCTGAATATAGACTCTATAGTTTAGTTAGGTCGCAGCGGTTAGTTTTACGCGCATGAAAGTGGAACTAGTGACGAAGGAGGATCTCGATAATTTTAGGCTGGTATTGCTGACCGATTTAGTTAGGGTTTTGAAGCGGCCGGACCCGGCGCAGCCATGGATGAAAAGCTACGAGGTGCGCAAATTGCTGAAGATTTCCGCAGGAACGTTACAACGCCTGAGGGTAAATGGCACAATACCATATTCGCGGATCGGTGGAACGATCTTGTATAAATACGAAGATGTTCAAAAATTGGTTGAGAAGAACATCGAAAAAAGATAAAAACGGGTCGTATCATGACCCGTTTTCACCTTTAGCATCACGGGATGCTGAATAAACCTTCTTGATTTTATTTTTGTCTGGTAAGATGGTTTCGATGGAATGACTTTTCTGATTAACCTGAAGCGCTCTCCCTTTTCCAAACAATTTCTTCTGTAATTTGCTCATATGCTTGCTGATGGCCAACTTGCTGGCGCGAGCATAGATCTCTGTTGTTCTTTGCGTCCGGTGGCCGAGCATGGCGCTGACGATTTTTAAAGGTATATCGTGTTCGATGGCGATGGTGGTGGCAAAGGTATGCCGGGCGGTATGGGTGGTTAGTTCGATCCCTATTCCGCAAAGAGCGCCTATCTCTTTCAGGTATTCGTTAAAGCGCTGATTGCTATTGACGGGTAGCAGCTTTTTGTATTTGACGCAATAGGGGTGTGACCGATATTTGAGAATGATATCCTCGGCAATAGGCAAGAGACGGAGAAATTCCGGATTTTTTGTTTTGTTGCGGTTAGTGCCGATCCAGTTTTTGCCGTCGATGCCGACTGATGGGTCTTTCGGCCGGAGGCTATAGACTTCCTGATAGGCAAAGCCGGTGAAGCAACAAAAGACAAACACATCCCGGACCTCGGCCAGGCGGGCATTGTTGAAATCATGATCGATGATTCGACCTACTTCTTCCAGCGTCAATGCCTGCCGTTCAGGATCGACATAGGTACATTTGAACGACTCCAGGTGGTTTTGGGAGAGCCAGCCTTGCACTACCGCATCGTCGATCACCTGCTTAAGATTCTTGATGTACTTCATGGCGGCATTATTGCCGATGGAATGGGTGAGGGTGAGGTATTCATGTAGATCGACTGCGAATTTGAGTGGAATGTTTTTGAGGGATTGGTCGCTGATCTTATACCGGTAACGAAGGAAGGAAGCAAAGGTGTTTTTCGTGCTGATCCATTTTCGGAAGGTTTCATGCGACGCTGTTCCTTTCAACACCTTGTAGAGGAACTTTAGTAGGAAGGTATATTGTGCGTCCATCAGGGTTTTGTCGACATTCGGATCGTCCATCCAGGAATGGGATTGCTGCAGGAAGTTTTCGATGTTTTTGGTCAGGATCTGCTTTTCTTCCTGTATCGGCGAGGGTAGGGGGCCGGTGTGTAGGTTTTTGAGTGCTTGTTTCTCTCTGGTTTTCAGGACAAGGTATTGGTCGATGATGGACAACACTTGCTGATGGTAATGGAGGTCATTCTTCAACTGCTGCTCCTTTTCCGCATCATTACCATGATACAGCTTGATGAGTTGTTTCGCTTTCACTGCTTCGCTGACAGGAATCCGGTCGAAGAGCGCTGTTAGATCACCTTTCGTCTTTGCAATTTTTGAATTGAGTTGGAGCACTTCCTGGGTTTTGCCAATACATTTTTGTTTGGACTGGCTCCATTCGTCGGGGAGGATTTTCCGGGAAAGGGAGAACTCGTCATAGGCGCCGTCGATGGTTACGCGAACATACAAAGGCATTTTGCCCTGGACGTCTTTTTTCTGCCGTTTTAGGTACACGAGGATAGAAAGGGACTTGCTCATTTTGATCTGTTTTAAGATGAAAAATCATCTTTGCAAACCCTTTACAGACGAGGCTTTCAGACGATTCGTGTACCTATAAAGCTACCAAATCGCATAGGTACACGAATAGGTACACGAATGGATTGATTTATTTGGTACCCGATTGATAGAAGATTTAACACAACGCGTTGAATATGAGCACCACCAAAAAACAAAAAGCGCACCGTAGTGCGCTATTCGTGATCCCGCTGGGACTCGAACCCAGGACCCATACATTAAAAGTGTATTGCTCTACCAACTGAGCTACGGAATCGATAACAATTAACCCAACAACAGGGGCTTTTTTGGGAGTGCAAAAATAAGTCAAAAAGTATTGATAACAAATTTTTTATAGAATATTTTTCCCCCATGTTTCCTCCTTCCCGCGCTACGAGATCATGGCGTCTGCACAACCTCGGCCTCGGCTGCCTGCTGCTTCATGATGCGGGCACTCTTGTGTTCGCCGGTATGGCTCCACCCCGGCGGCATAAAAAGATAAAGGAATTTGTTCCATAAGCCCGGTGCACGGGCGATATCCCTGGCCAGCAAAACAAACTCTCCAAAATACATATCCGCAAAACTCCTCGTATTGACAGCCCGGGTAATGCCGTACTCGATCCGGATACTGCGGACTTCCGGCTGATAAGTGCGAAAGACCCGGTCCCAGATGTTCAGCAGGTTGCAGAAATTGGTATCGATATACACCGGATTGCGTGCATGATGCACCCGGTGATGGGAAGGCGTGAGGATCAGCCGGCCCAGCATCCCCAGCCGGCCATCCCGCAAAGTATGCTCGCCCACATGGATAAAAGCCCCCCAGGTCCCGTCAATAGCCATGATCAGGAACAACAATGGCGGATTTACACCTGCCAGGATGCAGATCGACGTGCGGATCACATCGGCATATGGCGCTTCCAGAAAGAAATGCATGTAGGTGACGGAGAGGTTCATCGTTTGCGGAGCATGATGTGTCGAATGCAAACACCAAAACAGCCTTACCTTATGACCCAGGTAGTGGTATACGAAGTGCGAAAATTCCCAGACCACATAACCATACAAAAACCAATACCAGGTGAAGGTAGTCTTCACCAGCGCAAAACGGCCGAACAGCCCGATACACAGACCTACCGCGGCAATGCTGATAAAACGTGACAAAAACCGATTCGCCACAAATACGAAAAACGGCATGCGGTAGTCTTCGATCCGAAACCGCTTGTACAGCAGGGCCCGGACTATTTCTATCAACAGCAGAAATGGAATGACCGGTGAAATAGCCGACATAAACCCCTGTACCGTCAACAGCGGCGAATAGTTCCCTTTGTGGTACATGTCGAGCAGAGGGCCTAAACCCGAAAAAGAAATGAGTTCATCGTAGAAAATGTGAAATATATCCATATGCACGGCTGTCGATTAGTGGCGCCATAAATGTATTATTTTCAGCAGAAAGAGGGAAAATTTTAAAATTACTAATGAATTAGTTGGTAAACTAATCAATTAGTATTAACTTGATTCAAAATTGAGTTTCATGCAGAAATTAGCCAAAAGGGAAGAGCAGATCATGCAGGCTTGCTGGCATCTCGGCAAAGCATTCATTAAAGAGATCATCGCTGAGCTGCCTGACCCCAAACCTCATTATAATTCCGTCGCCACCATGGTCCGCATCCTGGAAGATAAAGGTTTTCTCGGCCATGAAACCTTCGGTAACACTTTTCGCTATTACCCGGTTGTGACTAAGGAACAGTATCAGAAACACGCCTTCGGGGATATCGTCCGGCAATACTTTAACAATTCCTATCCCAGTATGCTGGCTTATTTCGCCAAGGAACAGAAAATATCCCAGGAAGAACTCAACGAAATATTAGAGATCATTAAATCCCAGAAGAAATGATGCCTTATATCCTGCACGTTTCGGTCATCGTCATCGTCTGTTTTTTGTTCTACAAGCTCTTTCTGCAGAAAGAAACCTTTTATCGACTCAACAGATGGACCCTGCTGGCCTGCCTGGCCGTCTCCTTCATCCTTCCTCTTTTGCCTGCCCCTCATGGATTCAGCTGGCGCGAAAAAATGGAATGGTCACCCGCTTCGGTTGTAGGGCATGTAGATGCAACGGCTTCAGGCACGAGCGCCAGGACTGCAGACAGGGACAAGACCGCCCCCCGCACCATAACAGCTCATGCTGGAGCGATCGAACCCCGCACAGGTGCGATCGAACCCCGCACAGGTACAATCAAATCTCGTTCAGATGCCGCCGAACCCGGTTCCGACGTCATTGACATCCGTTCGACTGGAAATGAAATCGTCACAACGACCCCACCTCCGACGGCGACGATGACTCCGACCCCGGCCGTAACCGCGTCCCCATCGTCCACCCCGCTATTGAGCCTCCTGACGATAATACCTGCGCTCTTTTACTGCTATCTCATCGGCGTCTGTCTCTTCGGAGCTCGCTTTATTTTGCAGATGGCGATACTCTGCTATCAGTCTTACACCCAGCCGGTCATCCGCGACGGCCGGTACCGCATCGTCGAAACCAGTGGCAACCGCGCTCCCTGCTCATTCGGCAACAACATCTTCATCAACCCGGGGCTATATGACCCTGAAACGTACCAACAGATACTGATCCATGAAAAGATCCATGTCAGCGGGCATCACACCCTGGATATCCTGATGGCGGAAATAGCGGTCGTCCTGCAATGGTTCAATCCCTTCATCTGGCTCTATCGCCGCGAAGTAGAGAACAACCTTGAATTTCTGACCGACCAGTCCGTGCTGCTGCACCGCGGCGTCGAAAGATTCACGTACCAGCTTAGCCTGCTCCGCGTCTCGGCCCCTCATCTGCCTTTTAGCATCACCAACAATTATAATCAATCACTCCTAAAACGTCGTATCGTTATGATGAATAGCCAATGCTCACCCCGGTCGACTGTCTGGAAATATTTTTTCCTCCTCCCGCTGTTGACGGTACTCGTCTTCACCTTGAACAAGCCGGCAGCTTTCGGCCATCCGCGGCAGCCGGCCCCTGCCGTCTCCGCATCCTCCGCCTGGCGGGACACGACGGTTCACCCGGCAACGCGGTCTGTTGATACTCAGCCTGCCCACCCGGCTTCGGTTCCGGCAACCGAAGCGGCATCCGCTGAGGCTACCGCGTCAGAATCCTTGCCGTCATCCGCAGCACAACCGGCGATCAGCCTTCAACCAGCGATCTCTATCCGGCCCGCCATCAGCCTCCAGCCTGAGATCAGCCTCCAGCCTGAAGTTAGCCTTCAACCGACGATCAGCCTCCAACCGGCGATCGACCTCCAGCCGGAGATCTCCATAACGGGTGACTCTGCCTATTGGGAAGGTTCCTGGTTTGTCACGAGCAGAGGCGACGAATTGGAATTCGAGCTGCGTGCCGGCAACGACGAACACAACTGGGAATCTTCCTTTACCGTCATGAAGAATGAGCTCGACCCCTTCCCCGGTCAGGGAACCGTCACCTTCAGACTGGTCCGCGAAGCAGGCGCCATGAATTTCAAAGGCCAGTTCGACGGGCAGCAGGGATTCGGACATTTCCAGTTCCAGCCCGACCCGGCCTATTTCCAGGCATTGAAGCAAATGGGCGTCGAGGATATTGATGAAAATAATGAAGAGAGCTTCTTCTTCCGGAATGT
Organism: Chitinophagaceae bacterium; assembly: GCA_003167015.1. GTDB lineage: Bacteria > Bacteroidota > Bacteroidia > Chitinophagales > Chitinophagaceae > Puia. The sequence goes on from PMUF01000611.1 coordinate 13,386, forward strand.
GAAAAAAGACTATGTCGCTATGTTGCAACGTAATGGGTATACGCCCATGTCCTGCCATAACGTGACCAGCTTTGCCGCCAGGAATATCGATGAAGATTTTCTAAAATCGATGAAGGGGGCCGGCATCGAAGGTCTGGAGGATGTGCATAGCCTCGTCGCCCTGAAAGCCAGACATATCGACAGAGCGTATATCGACGACCTTCGCGCGGCGGGTTACGACCACCTGACTGTGCACGATCTCCTCTCCCTGAATGCCCGGCACATCGACGGGCAATATGTTCGCTCGATGGGTGCCGGCAGGGGCGACTCTTTTATTCCGCCGCACGAACTGATCGCTTACAAAACATCGGGAATAGATTCGGGTTACCTCGCCTCCCTGCGGAAATTGGGTTATAACCCGCTTGACCGCCATGATATATTCGCCCTCCATTCCATGCACATCGATCCCGGCTTCATCAAGGGGTTCCAGGATGCCGGCCTTACCAACCTTCCGCTGCATACCCTGATCTCTTTCAAAGCCAATGGCATTACCCCTGAATACGCCAAAGCATTTCATGACCTTGGTTACACCGACATCGAAACCAACCGGCTGGTTTCCCTGAAGTCTATGGGCATTACCCCTGATTTCGTCCAGGAGTTCCACAAGATTGGCTATGACCATATACCCTTCAACCTGCTCACGTCGCTGAAGTCGATGGGTATCGATGCTGCATACGTGGCTAAGATGAAGGAAAAAGGATTCGACTCCCAGGATCTTCGCAAATACATGCGGCTCAAACAGGAGTTCAACTAAACAGGCCGCCCCGGGCAAACTGCCATACAAAATTCTGCCGCCGCAACCGCGGCGGCAGAATCATTTTTCCTGATCACTTGACGGTGATATGCTTGGAAGCCATCCTCTTCGCATCTTCCGTTTTCGGCAACGTCAGCTTCAGCAACCCATTTTCGTAAGAAGCGTCGATTCGGTCTTTGATCACCCCCTCTGGCAGGGTGAAGGCCCGCGAGAAGGAAGTGTAGTTGAATTCCTGGCGGGTGTGACGTTCGTCCTTAACATCCCGTTTTTGTTCTGATTCCGCGCTGATGGTCAGCAAGTTGCCTTCAATGTCGATGTTGAAGTCCTCTTTTTTCATGCCCGGCGCCGCCAGTGAGATCTCAAAATGATCTTGTTTTTCCACAATGTTTACGGCAGGTACGGTCAGCATTTGAGCCATAGAGCCACCGTTGGTATCAAACCACCGGTCCCAGGGTTTGAAGAAATCGTGAAAGAGAGAGGGGAGCGCTTCGCCTCTTCTCGTTACCTCTTTTGTAGCCATAGATACCTCCTTATATTTAAGATGAAGAAATACCATAGTACCAGCAGGCACGGGTCTACAGTAGGGAGGAATTTTGTGATAGAAGACAGATGGAGAAAAAAGCCACAAAAAGATTGCCAGAGTCCTATTTTTGCGTTTTATTAATCAGACTTAACATCGATGACAGTAAAAGGCGACAATCAGTCATCCCCTGGCAGAACGCGGGTTATGGTGGCCATTTTTTTCTTCGTCAGCGGCTTCGGGTTTTCTACCTGGGCGTCGCGTATTCCGACTATCCAGCAGCAGCTTCATCTCAACGAGGCGCAACTTGGCGCCGTCCTTTTTGCTTTGCCTATCGGGCTGATGGCTACGCTGCCGGTCACCGGCGTCCTGTTAAGCCGGTTCGATAGCCGCCGGATCATGATGATAGGCGCTATTTTTTTCAATCTCATGTTGTGCGGCATCAGCTTTGCGACGCGGACCTGGGAACTGGTGATTGCCCTGATTTGTTTCGGATCTTCCCGCAATCTGCTGAATATTTCTGTCAATGCCCAGTCTATTGGCGTACAATCCCTCTTCGACCGGTCGATCATCGCTCGCTTCCACGGTGTCTGGAGCCTTGCCGGTTTTGGGGGTGCAGCCCTGGGTTCCCTCATGGTCCGCTGCTCGGTATCTCCCGCCTGGCATTTTTTGATCGTAGGAGTATTGCTGACGGCTTTATGCCTTTATGCCTATCCGGGCAGCATGCCGCAACAGCCTGCCCCGCGCGAGCGGAGGTACTGGTTTGCCCTGCCCGACAAGACACTGGCCAAATACGGGCTGATCTCTTTTGCCTCCATGGCGTGTGAAGGCACGATGTTCGATTGGAGCGGTATTTATTTTCGAAAAGCCGTCCATGCCGATCCCGATACGGCTACCCTGGGATTCGTGGCCTATATGATTGCCATGACGCTGGGCCGGCTTACCGGTGATCGGCTGGCCAATCGCTTTGGGATCCGGACGATGCTGACATATAGCGGCGGATTGATCGGGCTGGGGTTGCTCGTCGCCGTTGCCTTTCCCTATCCGCTGGTCGCTGGTTTCGGCTTTATCCTCACCGGCTTCGGCGTGTCCTGTGTGATACCGATGGTCTTCAGCATGGCAGGCCGTTCGGCGGGGATGAGCAGCGGATCGGCTATAGCCGCCGTTTCTACCGTCGGTTACCTGGGATTCCTGATCGTTCCCCCGCTGGTGGGCAGTGTGGCACAACTGGCCGGACTGCAGAGCGCCTTTGGTATGATGGCCGGCTTCGGCATCCTGATCTCCTGCCTGGTTCCCTTCACACTCGAAAGACGGCCAGCAGCTGCCTGATAGATTTTATCTATCGGTTTATAGAGAATTAAGATCATGTTTGAGCATCCGTTGCCTTACTTTTGCCTCACTTTACTGCCCTACCAGTACAGCCTATCCGACAGGATCAATGATTGCCCGCCTTATTGAACGATTCGCTTCATTTTACCGTTAAAAACAATTCAAAATATGCCCAACAGAATTTTGTCCATTGGCGAAAAGTTTCCTGCCTTCAGGAAAAAAGCAGTTGTATCCATCGAGAAAGGAAAAGAGTTTACAGAAATTACCCACGAATATGCCAGTGCAGAAGGCAAGTGGACGGTGATGTTCTGGTGGCCTAAGGATTTCACCTTCGTATGTCCCACCGAGATCGCTGAATTCAATAAGAAGAACAGCGAATTCTCCGACCGGGATACTGTCGTGATCGGCGCTTCCACGGATTCGGAATTCGTGCATGCTGCCTGGAGGAGAGACCACAGCGATCTGCGCGACCTTAAGTTCCCCATGCTGGCTGATACGTCCAAATCATTGGCCGAAGAGCTCGGTATCCTGGACCAGGAGGAAAAGAT
>PMUF01000243.1 GCA_003167015.1 Chitinophagaceae bacterium
AATTAGCGTCATAATGTAAAAAGTACACATTACAGATTGCCTGCTTTACGAAAAAAGATCGCGTTATAACCATGAAAATAGATTTCTATTTGCGTTTTTACACGCAACCCGGACAATCCATTTGGCTGTCAGGAAATTGGACAGTGTTGGGTGACGGGGACCCGGAAAAAGCCTTCCCCTTACAGTATGTCAGCGGCGAATTCTGGCACTGCACCTTGCAGCTGGATGAATTTCCGGCTGACCCTTTATGCTATCATTATATCCTCCGGGGCGAGGATGGTACCCTGACCGAAGAAGGAGAGGAAAAGTTCATCGCCCCGCCGTCGTCAGGGACGGAGGAAGTACAGGCGATCGATACGTGGAACTATGCCGGCGAATTCGAAAATACTTTTTTTACCTCGCCCTTCCAGGAAGTCCTGCTGCCCAGGCATAAGGCGGCAAAAAAGAGCTATGCGAAAAGTCCTTTTACGCATGTGTTCAGGATCAAGGCGCCTTTACTGGAGGAAGACGAAGTGGTTTGCCTGTTGGGAAGCGGCGCCGACCTGCATGACTGGAACCAACAGGACCCGTTGCTACTGGCTCCGGAGGGAGCGTGGTGGACGGGCTATCTTCAGCTACCCGCTGAATCCTTTCCTGTCTATTATAAGTACGGGGTCTACAACAAAAAAGACCGGACGTTCGTCCGGTACGAGGCAGGCACCAATAGAAGCCTGCCGGGGGATGCCCGCCCGCATAAGGTCAGCATTTTGCACGACGGCTTTGTGCATTTGCCCAATACGGGCTGGCGGGGCGCCGGGGTGGCCATTCCCGTCTTTAGCCTCCGCAGCCGTAAATCGATGGGGGTGGGGGAGTTTTCCGACCTGAAAGGGCTGGTCGATTGGGCGGTGAAATGCAATCTAAGGCTGATACAGGTCCTGCCGGTGCAGGATACCACTGCCACTTACACCTGGACGGATTCCTATCCATATGCCGCTATTTCGGCCTTCGCGCTCCATCCTATCTATCTTAACCTGACCAGCTGTGCAGGCCGGAAATATGCCGAACTGATTAAGCCATTAAAGAAAAAGCAGAAAGAACTAAACGACCTTCCGGACCTGAATTACGAAGAAGTAATAAAAATTAAACTTCTGACTGTTAATGAATTATACGAGTTACAGAAAGAAGAATTTAAAGAAGACCCCGATTTCCTGGATTTTTTTGCCCGGAATAAGGACTGGCTGGTCCCTTATGCGGCTTTTTGTTATTTGCGGGACCAGCACGGAACCCCGGATTTTACCCGTTGGACCCTGCACAGCCATTATGATGCCGAGGCCATCCGAAAATACACTTCTCCCGGCGCCCTGCATTATGACGCTATTTTCCTCCAGTATTTCATTCAATACCATCTGCATCTTCAGCTGCGGGATGCGGTAGACTATGCGCACGAGAACGGGGTCGTTCTCGAAGGGGATATTCCGATCGGCATTTACCGGTATAGCTGTGACGCCTGGATGGCGCCGCAGCTCTATCATATGGATCAGCAGGCTGGGGCCCCGCCCGATAATTTTGCTGTCAAAGGACAGAACTGGGGTTTTCCTACCTATAACTGGGAAGAGATGCGGCACGACGGCTATGCCTGGTGGAAACAGCGGTTCGAACACATGCGCAATTATTTTGACGCATTCCGGATCGATCATATCCTGGGTTTTTTCCGCATCTGGAGTATCCCGATGGATGTGGTCGAAGGCATCCTGGGCCATTTTGCGCCGGCCATTCCGGTGTCCCGGGTAGAATTCCAGCAACGGAATATCTGGTTCGATTATGACCGGTATACCCGCCCTTTTATCAATGATGCCGTATTGTGGGAGGTCTTCGGCCATGATGCTGACTATGTAAAAGCCAATTATCTGAACCCGGCGGACAACGCTTTTTATACTTTGCAGGAGACCTATAGCACCCAACGAAAGATCGAAGCCTGTTTCCGCACCAAAGAATCATCGGCCTTCAATGATCGCATCCGCCAGGGCCTTTACGATCTTCTGGCCAATGTCATCCTGCTGGAAGCGGAAGGATCGGGAGGTCAGGCATTCCATTTCCGGATCACCATGGAGAGCACGTCTTCCTTCCGTTACCTGGAATGGCATACCCAGCAACAATTGAAGGATCTTTATGTCAATTATTTTTTTCAGCGGCAGGACGCCTTCTGGGAGAAAGAGGCTATGCGCAAGCTCCCTGCCCTGAAACGGGCTACCAATATGCTGGTCTTCGGTGAAGACCTGGGGATGGTCCCCCGTTGTGTCCCGGACGTCATGCGCAGGCTGGGTATCCTGAGTATGGAAATCCAGCGCATGCCCAAAAATCCCGCCCGGGAGTTCTTTAATCCTGCGGAAGCGCCTTATTTATCCCTGGTGACCCCCTCTACCCATGACATGAGCACTATCCGGGGCTGGTGGGAGGAAGACCGGGTAAAGATCCAGCGGTTCTATAACCAGGAACTGGGCCAATGGGGAGAGGCCCCGCTCTTCTGCGAACCATGGATCAACAGAGCCGTTGTGCTGCAACACCTGCAGTCCCCTGCTCAATGGTGTGTTTTCCAATTGCAGGATATCATGGGGATGAGCGAGCATTTCCGCAGGGAAAACCCCAACGACGAGCGGATCAACGTGCCGGCCGATCCCCACCATTATTGGAAATACCGGATGCACCTGACGCTGGAAGAACTGATCGGGGAGAAGGAATTCAATGCTGCCTTCCGGGAAGAAGTAAAGGCCAGCGGGAGGTGAGTCCGTGCTGGCCTGGCTTAGGGGTTGGGTCTGGGGATTAGGGGGTCTCCGGGATGTCCCGGGTATAAATAATTAGTTGATCTTTACAAAGGGCTGTACAAACTGGCTGGAACCATCCTGGCTGCTGACCTTCAGGATATAATTACCGGCCTTGAGGTTGCCCACCGTTAAGGTCTGGAGATTGTTACCGGCAACCAGTTGCTGTTGAGCGGCGATCATCATCACACCCGTCATGCTATACACCTGGATGAGGGCTGACTGCGGAACGGTGCTGGGCACGCTGAAATTGATCGATGCTACTGCCGGGTTCGGGTATACTTCCATATTCGAGCTGATCTGTACGCTGCTGAGGGCTACGACGATCGAGTAACGAATCACCCCATTCATATCTACTTCACGCAGACGGTAAGAATTAGTACCGTTCAGCATATAGTCATCGGTAAAGCTGTAAGAAGTTTCATTACCGTTATTGATACCTAAGATAACGCCAATCGAATCGAATCCGCCGGTGCTACCGGACCTTTCGATGACAAACCTTTTGGATTTG
>PMUF01000057.1 GCA_003167015.1 Chitinophagaceae bacterium
CCTATATCACCAAGGGCCGCAAATACGATAAGAATAATGATTCGCTGACCGCCCTGGCCACCGACACGATCTACAATAAAGAGGTCCTCAACCTGAGCTATATCGAAGTTCCGCTCAACCTGACCTATAAATTCCGGCTTTCACGCAGTCATTCCCAGAATAGTTTTTTCATCAGCGCAGGTCCTTATTTCAGCTTTTTCTATAGCGGCAATATCACTTACGAAAGCCTGACTCAAAGTCCTGATCAATACAACACCGTCTCTAACCCTGTCACCGTAGGGAAAGGCCCGGATACCTATAAGACCCTTGACATCGGTGTGAACGCAAAGGCTGGTTTTGAGCTGGGGAAAGTTTTTCTGAATGGTTATTTCAGCCGGGGATTGACCAGCTTCTACAATGCCCCTTATCCCGGCACCTTTCACCACCAGGTGTTTGGCCTCAGCGCAGGCGTCTGGCTGTCGTCTACGGGCACGCCGCCGCCCGAAAAGAAAAAAGATACCGACAAAGACGGTATCCCGGACGACGAGGATCAATGCCCGCTGCAGCCCGGCAGCGCCAAATGGCATGGCTGCCCTGTACCCGATACGGATCATGACGGCATCGACGACGAACATGACTCCTGCCCCACCGTGCCGGGTTTAGCCCGCTATAACGGTTGCCCGGTGCCCGATACAGATCATGATGGCATCGACGACGAACACGACTCCTGCCGCACCATTCCCGGCGTCGCCCGTTATAACGGCTGCCCCATCCCCGACAGGGATGGCGATGGCGTCAACGATGAAGAAGATCAATGCCCCGACAGCGCAGGCCCGGTGGAGAATCACGGCTGCCCCCTGCCGAGAGTGATCCAGGCCGCTGCAAAAGATTCTGTCGACTATATTGCACATAATATCCTGTTCACCCTGGCCAGCGACCAATTGACGGACAGCTCATTCATCGCCCTCGATGCACTGACGGCCATTTTACTGGCCCATCCGGATTGGCTGCTGACCATCGAAGGCTATACGGACAACGTGGGTACCCCCGCACGTAACCTCTTGTTATCGCAGAAGAGGGCAGACGCGGTCAAAGACTACCTGGTGAAAAAAGGAATTCCGGAGGCCAGGCTGACTGCCACAGGCCTGGGCCAGGAACATCCCATTGCCAGCAACAAGACGGCCAGGGGCAGGGCGATCAACCGCAGGGTTGAGCTGAGGCTGAGCCTGAACAAGTAAATAATTTAACAAGATTATAAAACCGTCTGTGTAATTTATGGCAGCGGGAGGAGCAAGTTTTTCTTATTTTCGGGGTTTGAATGAATATAAAATATATTACACATGAATTTTAGCTTGCGCAGCATGAAGGGTTGGTTAATGGTGATCCTGATAGGCTTTTTTCCTCTAACGATATTCGCCCAGGGAACTTCCGCAAAAAAAGACTTGCCGAAAGGCTGGCACCTCCTCGATAAAGACCAGGATGGCTATTTCGGCATCAGCCTGAACAAGGCCTATGAATTTGCCAAACAGAAAAAATTAAAGAGCAAGACGGTTATCGTCGCCGTCATCGACTCCGGAATAGACACATTGCACGAAGACCTCAAAGGTATCCTTTGGACCAATCCCAAAGAGATCCCGGGTAATGGTATCGATGATGATGGCAACGGTTATGTGGACGATGTGCATGGCTGGAATTTCATCGGCGGAAAGGACGGAAAGAATGTCAAAGATGACGCATCGGAAGAAGCACGGGTCTACTATGCTTTCAAGGCCCAATTCGACGTACAGAACCTCGATACCGCCAGCCTCAGCCCCACCGACAAGGAAAATTTCCACATGTGGGTAAAAGCCCGCAAGACCATCATGGGCGACGGATCGGACAATGGCGTAGACCTGGTCATGCTGCACCGGGCTCTCGAAGCCAGCGTCAAGAGTGACAGTATTCTTCAGCAGGCGATAGGCCGCGCTGAATATACCGGCAATGACCTCGATACCTTCCAGACAAAATCGACAGAGACACGTAACGCCAAATCTCTCTTCCTCTACCTTTTCAAGGCTAATAAGATCATGGACATGACCAACAAGGCCTTCCTGTCGGACTTTAACGAAGAAGTGGAATCGGAAGATAAGAAACAGGCCAGCAAAGAAAACGCTCCTGAGGATTATCGTCATGAGATCGTCGCCGACAACGAGAAAGATTTCAATGACCGTTACTACGGCAACAACGATATCATGGCCGGAGAGCCGCTGCACGGCACCCACGTCTCCGGCATCATCGCCGCCGAAAGGAATAATGGCAAGGGCATCGACGGCATCGACGACAACGTCCGCATCATGATGATCCGCGCCGTACCCAACGGCGATGAACACGATAAGGATATTGCACTGGCCATTCGCTATGCGGTGGACAATGGCGCCCGTGTGATCAACATGAGCTTCGGCAAAAACCTCTCCCCGCAAAAACCCTGGGTGGATTCCGCTGTCATGTATGCCGAAAGCAAAGGGGTATTACTCGTCCACGCCGCCGGCAACGATAACTACGATGTCGATACGGCAGACAATTTCCCTAATCCGCATTTCCTGCATTCGACATACACAGCGTCCAACTGGATCACGGTCGGCGCCAGCAGCGACCCTCTGGCCGAACCCGGTTTTGAAAGTTATACCGCCTCTTTCTCCAACTACGGCAAGGCTGAAGTCGACGTTTTCGCCCCCGGCGTCAAGATCTATTCCACCCTGCCCGGGGCCGGGGAAAAGAACTATGGCAATGAATCGGGCACCAGCATGGCTTCACCCGTCGTCACCGGCGTGGCAGCGTTGTTGCTGGAATTCTATCCCAACCTGACGCCGCTGCAGGTAAAATACTGCATCGTCAAAGGCGCCGTTCCACTGACCGTCAAAGTGAAGAAGCCCGGTACCCAGGACGAACTGGTCAGCCTTTCGGATCTCAGTGTCTCCGGCGGTATCGTCAATGCGTATGAGGCATTGAAGCTGGCTTCTACCCTGAATACCAAAAAAGGAGAAAGATCGACATTAACCAATAAGAAAGACTGATCAGCCGCATGATCCCAAAGTCCGAAATTATCACCGCCGACTCTTACCAGGGCTATATCGACCTGGTCAAAGAGGACAATATCCGGGAGGCTATTGCCCGGAACACAAAACAATTCCGGAAGGCACTGGATTCCATTCCCCGGAAGAAACACGACTTCGCGTATGCCGAAGGCAAATGGACGATCCGGGAAATGCTGCAGCACATCATCGATTGCGAAAGAGTTTTCACTTATCGCGCCTTGCGCTTTTCCAGGATGGACCCGACGCCGCTGCCCGGTTTTGACGAGCAGCTCTGGGGCGCGCATTCAGGCGGGGCCCTCCGGCGGTGGAAAGACCTGCGGAAAGAGTTCGACTCGGTAAGAGAAACCACAGCATACCTTTATAGCTCGCTTTCCGACGAACAGCTGCGGTTTGTGGGATCGGCCAACGAAAAGCCGCTGAATGCGTTTACAATAGGCTTTATTATCCCGGGGCATGTAGCCCATCATATTCGTATCTTCAAGGAAAGGTATCTTTGAGGTTACTATGCTCGCTAAGCTATTTTCCTTACCGCCCCGACGGCTGCACCGGATAGCGGTCAGCTGTTTTTTCTTCCTGGCAGGACTATGCTTTTCCAGCTGGGCATCGCGTATTCCCGACATTCGGCTGAAATTACACCTGGACAACGCCGCCCTGGGCGCCGTGCTCCTGGGGTTACCCGCAGGATTGCTGACTTCCCTGCCGCTGGCCGGCTGGCTGGTCGCCCGCTTCGGCAGCCGGCCCATTGCCCTGTTCGCCGCTCTCCTGTACGCCATTACCTTGCCATCGTTAGGGTTGGCCGCCGCCCCCTGGCAATTGGTCACCTGCCTTTTTGTTTTTGGCATGGGCGGTAACCTCCTCAATATTTCGATGAATACCCAGGCCATCGGGACGGAGGCATTATATGGCCGCACCATTATGGCCTCCTATCACGGGATATGGAGCGTAGCCGGTTTTTCGGGCGCCGCCATCGGCACCTTGTTCATCCGCCTGGGCTGGCTGCCCTACCAGCATTTTATTGTCATCACTTCGCTGGCCTGGCTGATCGTGGCAGTGACCTCCGGTCAGCTCCTGGCACAGGACGCCCATGCAGGCGGAGAAGACCGGCCAATTTTCGCGTGGCCGGACAGATCGCTGATCAACCTGGGCATGATCGCCTTTTGCTCCATGATTTGTGAAGGGGCCATGTTCGACTGGAGCGGCGTCTATTTTCAAAAGGTGATCCAGCCACCTCACGGACTGGTAGCCATCGGTTATACCGCCTTTATGTCCACCATGGCCTCCGGCCGGTTCCTCGGCGATTGGCTGGCCACCAAATGGGGCATTAAAAGGATCTTGCAGATCAGCGGGACGCTGACCGCTGCCGGCTTGCTGACGGCCATCCTTTTCCCTTGGCTTTTCCCCGCCCTGGCCGGCTTTCTGCTGGTAGGCGCAGGCGTCTCCTCGGTCGTGCCGTTGGTCTATAGCGCCGCAGGCCGCTCGAAGGTCCTTTCACCGGGCGTCGCTCTCGCCGCCGTATCTACCATCGGGTACCTTGGCTTTCTGGTCGGGCCACCGTTCATCGGGTTCATCGCCCAGGCCTTTAACCTGCGCGTTTCGCTGGGACTGATCGCCGTGTTAGGCTCGGTGATCGTCCTGATAGCCTCTACAATTAAGTTCGAATAAGTTCGCGTAACAAAAAAAGCCGCCTCTGATGGAGGCGGCCTTAGGCTATTGAGAATATCTTTCTTATTTGTTGTAGACGAGGTTCTTTTCTGCTATCATATCATCCAGCACATTCACCGTCTCGCCGAGCCACAGGTCGGTCTTCTTTTCCTTGAGCCAGGTCTGGAACCTCTCCGCCTTGAGCTGGTCGCCATCATATTTATGTGCATCTTCCGGCAGGGCCGCCACGGTCAGCTCACTGCCAGCAGGCAGTTTGCTCAGTGTCTCGATCTGCTTGACCGTAGACCTGATCTGCTTTTCCTCATCGCGGTATTTCTGCAGATTGAGGGAGAATACTTTGTCTTCCGTCTTGCCCAGCCATTCAGCATCGGACTGGATCAGGTTCAGCGAAGAATTATTCTTCAACCGCTGGTCGCTCAGGCTCTTGATGGTATTGACATCATAGGCGTATTTCCAGGGAGTATAAACCGCCTTCTGGATTTCATCCCAGGGCAGCGCATCG
>PMUF01000447.1 GCA_003167015.1 Chitinophagaceae bacterium
TGGCACCTGGTGCATCTGGGCAGCCGGGCCATCGGCGGGGCGGGGTTGATCATTACTGAAGCTACGGCTGTATCGCCTGAAGGCCGGATCTCTCCTTCCGATCTGGGGATCTGGAAAGATGAACATATAGAGAGTTTGCGGCGGATCGTCAAATTCGTCCGGGCACAGGGCAGTGAGATCGGGATACAATTGGCACATGCCGGTCGCAAGGGCAGCACGGCCGAGCCCTGGAATGGGGGCAAGCTGGTGTCGAAAGGGGGCTGGCAACCGGTGGGGCCCAGCGCTATTGCTTTCGGTGAAGGGTATGGGACGCCCACGGCGCTGGATGCCGAAGGCATCCGTAAAGTGGTAGAAGACTTCAAAGCCGCTGCCAGGCGGGCGATGCTGGCGGGTTTCAAGGTGGTAGAGCTTCATGCGGCCCATGGGTACCTGGTACACCAGTTCCTCTCGCCGCTGAGCAACCGGCGGCAGGATGAGTATGGCGGTAGTTTTGAAAACAGGATAAGGTTGCTGACCGATATTGTCCGGGCGGTCAGGACGGTCTGGCCGGTGGTCTATCCGTTGTTTGTCCGCATTTCTGCCACCGACTGGGCTGAAGGCGGATGGTCGCCGGATGAGGCGGTGCGGCTGGCCGGAGTGTTAAAAGGGCTGGACGTCGATGTGATCGACTGTTCGTCGGGCGGGTTGACGCCTTTGCAGAAGATCCCGATAGGCCCGGGTTACCAGGTGGGCTTTGCCCGGCAGGTCCGTTCGACAGGTATCCTGACCGGGGCGGTAGGGGTGATCACGGATGCGGTGCAGGCCGAGTCGATATTGGTGACCGGGCAGGCAGACCTGATCATCATGGCCCGGCAGATGCTGAGGGATCCCTATTTTCCGTTGCATGCGGCGGAAGAGCTGGGGTATAAGGATATACACTGGCCGTTGCAATATGTGCGGGCGAAGAAATAAGGGAAAAAATAGCTGTCACAGCGAACTATTTTTCCGGCATATTGTTTTGCTGATCTTTCTAAAACCAACCACATGAGATTTACTTTTTACGGCCATGCGACCTTTTCGATAGAAGTGAGTGGAAAGACGTTCCTGTTTGATCCGTTTTTTACCGGTAATCCGTTGATCAAGAATATAGAGATCGACAAGATCAAGGCCGATTATATCTTTATCACTCATGGGCATGGCGACCATACCGGTGATGTAGTTGCACTCGCGAAAAGTACCGGTGCTGTCTGCGTCGCGCCGGCTGAGATAGCCGGGTGGCTGAGCAAGAATGGGGTGGAAAAGGTACATGGCCTCAATCATGGTGGCCCCGTGTCCTTTGATTTCGGTAAGGTCAGGGCGGTGAATGCCATCCATTCTTCCTCTTTTTACGATGGGACGTATGCGGGTAATCCTGTAGGGTATGTCTTTACGACTAGCGGCGGCAACTTCTATATAGCAGGTGATACGGCGCTGACCATGGATATGCAGCTGATCCCTTTATGGGCCAAGCTGGATTTTTCCGTGATGCCGATCGGCGGTAATTATACGATGGATGTGGCCGATGCGATCCATGCGGCCGATTTTGTAAAATGTCCTACGGTGGTGGGCGTTCACTACAATACCTGGCCTCCGATCGCCATCGATACGGAGAAGGCTACTGCAGCATTCAAGGCATCGGGCAAGAAATTGTTATTGCCGGCGCCCGGCACGACGATTGAGCTATAGACGCGGCGATCGAACTATAAGAAAAGACTGGATAAATTCAACAGGCAATTTTCCGGTAATTGCAGCATTATGAGATTTCCTACTGTCAACAAAGAGGCGGGACGCCTCTTGTCCGAAGGACAAACATAAGTGGTTTGCAGTGAATGCGCTATTTTTAGCGGGAGCGCATTCACTGCACATATATTGGCAAAGGAATTGATGTGTTGCTATCTACCGACTGACCCAAAGCACCGGATTTGATAAAAATTTTATTAGTATGGACATTAGCGGCTATCTAAGACGAATTAACTGCACCGGCATTGTTCGAAGCGACCTTGCCACCTTACGGGAACTTCAGTACAACCACGTTTTTGCGATTCCCTTCGAGACGTTGGATATTCATAACGGGATTCCCATTATTCTACAAATCAATTTGTTATATCAGAAGGTCATCCGGGACAACCGGGGAGGCTATTGTTATGAGCTGAACATTTTGTTCCATTACCTGCTGGGTGTCTGCGGGTTTGACGTATCCCTGATTGCCGGGCGTCTGCACCATGGGAATAACCGGTATGGCCGGGAATTCGAACACTTAGCCTTACTGGTGGCTCTGAATGGCCGCCAATGGCTGGTCGACGTGGGATATGGGGATTTTTCGCTGGTCCCCCTTGCTATAGCCCCCGGCGAGATCCAGAGCGATGGGCGTAATTTCTACCAGATCATCGATCAGGTGGTGGATGGCCAATCCTATTTCGGGGTGGCCAAATGGAATGCATCTAAGCAGGATTTCAAAATGGACTATATTTTTACGCTCATTTCCAGGGAATTATCAGACTTCCAGGAGATGAACGAGTTCCATCAGACCTCTTCAGCGTCCCATTTTGCCCGAAGCCTGATCTGCACCATGCCCACGACAGAGGGACGCATCACCCTGATCAATAATAAACTGATCCGGCATGAGCATGGCAAGCGGCAGGTCAAGATTATCCACAATGAGGACCACCGGGATAGGATATTGGAGAAATATTTCCACATGGACATGGTCTATCTTCCCTAGAGGCCGTTTCCGGCATCATCGACCGATTGCTGCCTCATAATTTAATTTTTACGGCCACCGTCGGATATACCTGGAAGACGTTGGTGTAAGTGTTGACATGGTAGTAGCCATTGATTTTAGATCCCAATGCGATGGTTTTATTCAGGTTGTACCAGATCTGCGGTTCGGCGAAAAAGAAGAACCACTTGCCTTTCAGTCCTTCGGTAGCCTCNNTTCAGTCCTTCGGTAGCTTCATCGCCGTGATTCTTATTCTCCGTCCAGCAGGAGAAATCGCCTGAAAACTGCCACTTATAGTGTAACAGTCCCTTCCACCAGTAAAAGGTATAGAGAAAATCATTGGTGGGCCGGGTATAAGCCACGTATTTGTAATCGAGGACGCTGGTGCACCAGGCGCCCAGCCAGTGGAAGGGAATTTCCATTCCTGCGCACCAATTGTTATAGATATAATAGCTGTATTGCGTAGGTTGAGTAATTCCGCCACCACCGCTATATTGCAGCGACAAGTATATCTTCGGCTTCCAGCACCGGAAAGACTGGGATACCTGTAGATAGAACTTGCCGATATTATCTCCGTTGCCGAGAAGGTCGGCCTCCGTTTTCAGCAGGAAAGATCCCGGTTTGATAAAAGTCTGCCCTGAATCGCGGGCCGGCTTGAAATACTCGAAATAAAGGGTCGGATAATTGTGCGGATTTACCGCCGGATCGACAGTGTGCCGGAGATCGTAGTGCAGTTGCAGGTTTTGGGCTGTCAGCGCCGGAGAGAACAACGATATCAGACATAAAAAGCAGGCAGTCTTCCAATAATTTTTCATATAGAAGTGATTATGGCCTGAATTTCCAGGAAAGGGGGACGAAGGGCCGTAATTGCTGCGGAAATGTCACGTAATTATATAAATTTGACGTGCAAACAAATGAATAGCATTTATTTATGAATGAGGTGGACCTTGGCGCATTTACGGCCATGTTTCAGGATGCCTGCCTGAAATGTTATGGCCATGCTGTGAGGGAACCATTGACCGAGACCGAGAGCCGGTTGTTGTATAATAAAATATTCGATGATACCGGCCTGGTCGTAGGTTGGAAAAGCATTAAAAATTATTCTTTTTTCCTGTTATCTGTCTCGACAGCCAAACCGGAAAATCCTTCGGTGGCGACCCTGGATACGTTGTCCCGTTACGTGACGGGCGCTCCTTATACTACGGAGACCGAAAGGAAGAAGACAGGGGGGCATTATCCTTATTGGTATCAGTATCGGGCACAATGGGCAGCGCATCGATCTGACAGCCCGAAACCGGTAACGGGGGATCAGCCGCCACAGCCGCCATCACAGAGGAAAAAGTCCGGGTTTGCGGTTTGGCTGTTGGTTGGGGGAGTGATCATTATCGGATTGGTCCTCTTTATCGCGCATTCTGGGGGCATTTCCCGGAAGGACGCGGGCGCCATGTTCACGGATAATTTTCATTCTCTGGCGGAGGATTCGCTGGCCGGCAGGGGTTGGTGGGTTGTGTCGAAGGATACGGCTTTTTGGAAAAGGCGCGATGAGCAACCAGGCTTTTTTACCTTGTATACGTTGAAAGGCGACTATTGGCCGGACTCGATCAATCGGCCGATCATCAGGAATTTATTGTTGCGGCGGATACCCTGTGATTGTTTTACGCTGGAATTGCATCTGAAGGATTTCATACCGCATCAGAACTGGCAACAAGCGGGAATCCTTTTGTCCGAAGACACAGGTTTCAGCGGGAAGAGTATGCGGATATCGATAGCCTACAACGATTATAATGGTATTTATCCAAGGTCGGGGTCTATTATCCTGCAGGCCATCACCTCGGTGGGGGCGGGTAAGCCGGAAGAAATAGCGCATATTATTCTTTTCAATGCCGACACATTACGAAGGAATCCTTTATTGTCCATGAACCTGGAAAACCCGGCTATCCGCATTGAAAAGCGGGGAGAACGGTTCAGGATATTGTATGCAGACGGGATCCGTGAAAATAGCTCCTTCAANNTTCCCGATGCAACCCCATTATGCCGGCCTGTTCGCCTTGCGAGGCTTCGTGGACAGTACCGGAAGCATTCCGGCCCGATTTTCTTATTTCAGCCTGGCTTGCTGTACCCAGTAGCGGCGCTGTCCTTATCTGAAATAGGATTCCGGAATGGTCCTCCATAAATCGTGAGACAGATGGCCGATCAGGAGTTCATAAACGAGGTAGACAGGCCAGAAAATATAGTGGATTAGCAGCAGGAGCCAACTGTGGTTGTAGTGCCAGCTGATCATCAGCGTGTAGAGGCCGAGGATACCATAGAGGATGCTAGAGTTCGTGTTGTTCATGTCGGTATGTTGTGATGGATGAGAGAATTATTTCTAATCTACGTAAAAAAAGCGTGCCGAACCCCTATTTTTACGCCATGAACCCTTTTAACCGCTGCCTGCTATTGTTTTTACTGGCCGGATGGTTGGCTACCGGCTGTGATTCGCCGGGTGACGGGACTTCCCGGCACCGCGGGAAGGCAGACGCAGCTGATGTCAATGCGATCCAGCTGAGGCCTGATCTTTTTATTACGGGTCCCGGGACCCTGGATGGATGTGTCGGGCTGTATACGTATGACAGCCTGAATGTGGCCTTCGACAGCCTGGATGTGGACAAGGGGCGAAAGATCTTCGCGACCAAGGCGTCTTCCTTTGCTTTTTTCCGAATTCATAACCGGAATATCACCTTACAGTATGACCGTACCGCTAGTGGTGCGGTGGATAAAAAGACCGTCAGGGAAGTGTACCGGGGCGGTGAATATACGGCGATACTGGTGACCCATTCCCTGCAGGCAGAAGGGGAGACAATCATTATCACGGGGACGCTGGAGATCATCCGGGGGAGCCAGCATTTTAAAGTGAAGATCAAGGGAGTATCGGGGTGTTAGAGCCTGGCAATGAAAAAGCCGGTTCTTGCGAACCGGCCTTGAATATTTGGGCGTTGTGCCTTATAAGTGGATGGCCTCACCGTAGGCCGCTTCGATGGCGTCCTTGACCGATTCGCTGATGGTCGGGTGGGGGTGGATGCTGTTGAGGACCTCGTGATAAGTGGTCTCCAACTTGCGGCCGAGTACCGTTTCAATGATGATCTCGGTCACGTTATAGCCGATCATGTGGGTCCCCAGCCATTCCCCATATTTCGCGTCGAAGATGACTTTGACGAACCCTTCCGTGTGGCCGACACCGGTAGCTTTGCCGGAGGCGGTCAGCGGGAACTTACCGACCTTGATCTCGTAGCCGGCGTCGCGGGCTTGTTTTTCCGTCAGTCCGGCGGAGGCGATCTCAGGCGTGCAGTAGGTACAGCCGGGGACATTGCCGTAGTCGACGACCTCGGGCTGGTGGGCGTATTTCTTTTCCAGGTAAGCGATATTTTCCACGCAGGTAATAGCCTCTTTCGTGGAGACATGGGCGAGGGCCTGACCGGGGACGCAATCACCGACGGCATAGATGCCCGGTACATTGGTCTGGTAATACTTATCGACGGTGATCTTGCCTTTATCTGTTTTTACCCCCAGGGTCTCCAGGCCGATATTTTCGATATTAGCGCTGATGCCGATGGCGCTGAGGAGAATATCAGCCTCCAAGGTCACTTCGCCGGTCGGGGTTTTCACCTTGGCTTTAACACCGTTGCCGCTGGTATCGACGCTGGTCACTTCGCTGCTGGTGAGGACTTCGATGCCGTATTTCTTGTAGATCTTTTCGAGTTCTTTGGAGATCTCCTCGTCTTCCACGGGGACGATCCTGGGCAGGAATTCCACTACGGTGACCTTTGTGCCCATGCTGTAGTAGAAGTAGGCGAATTCCACGCCGATGGCGCCGCTGCCGACGATGATGATGCTGTTGGGCTTTCCGGGCAGCGTCATGGCTTCGCGATACCCGATAACTTTGTTGCCATCCTGTTTGAGGTTGGGGAGTTCGCGGCTGCGGGCGCCTGTAGCGACGATGATGTGCTTGCCTTCCACGATCTGGGCCTTGCCGTCCGCACCGGTGACTTCCACCTGTCCTTTGGCTTTGAGCTTACCATAACCCATGATCACGTCGATCTTATTCTTTCTCATCAGGAACTGGACACCCTTGCTCATTTTATCGGCCACTCCGCGACTGCGTTTGATGACTGCGCCGAAATCGGGCGTTCCGCTGGCTTCGATGCCGTAATCTTTGGCATGAAGGATATCCTGGTAAACCTGTGCGCTTTTCAACAATGCTTTGGTAGGGATACATCCCCAGTTGAGGCAGACGCCTCCCAGGTTTTCTTTCTCTATAATTGCTACTTTAAGGCCTAACTGTGCGGCGCGGATGGCGGCCGGATATCCTCCGGTGCCGCTGCCGAGAACGACGAGATCGTATGCCATTTGCCAACTGTTTTTTGATTAAGAATGTATAAATACGACCCGCGAAGCTACTTCACAAAGCGGATATGGCCAAATGGGTACGCCGGTGGGGTCAGGGGCGGCGGGAGGTGAATGACCGATGTGCGGTTGCTGTAAAATGAGTAAATTCGCGCGGGAAATATTAATAAAATGAAGCTTGATATATTAGCGATAGCCGTTCATCCTGATGATGTGGAACTAGGTTGTTCCGGGACCCTGCTGATGGAAAAAATGAATGGCAGGAAGACGGGAGTGGTGGACCTCACCCGGGGAGAACTGGGAACCAGGGGAACGCCGGAACTGAGGGCCGAGGAGGCAGCGCGGGCGGCTGCCATTCTGCAACTGGATGTCCGGGAGAACCTGGGCATGGCGGATGGCTTTTTCCGTAATGATGAAGAGCATCAGCGCCTGCTGATCCGGGCTATCCGGAAATACCGTCCCGAGATTGTGCTGGGGAATGCGCTGGAAGACCGCCATCCCGACCATGGCAGGGCGGGCCACCTGATCACGGAGGCCTGTTTTCTGAGCGGGTTGCGGAAAATAGAGACTTTGGACGAGGAGGGCGGGCCCCAGGCGCAGTGGCGTCCCAAGTATGTGTTTCATTATATCCAGGACAGGTATATGCAGCCCAGCTTTGTGTATGATATTACCCCGGTCTTCGACACCAAGATCCAGTCCGTGAGGGCCTATTCGTCGCAGTTCTATTCCAGTGAATACGGCGCTGAAGAGCCCCAGACCTATATCTCCAGCCCGGAGTTCCTGCAATCGATCATCGGGCGTCATCAAATGTTCGGGAAAATGATCGGAGTGCCTTATGCAGAAGGGTTTATAACGGAAAAGATGATCGGAGTGCGGGATTTTGACGCTTTTGTCCGAATGGACACCTGAGGGCAAAACAAACGGGAGAGATTCACGTTATAGGGGCATATGTTCCGCCGGAAATTTTAACATCCCATCCGCGCAGAATAGAGTAAATTTGTCGGATTATTCATCTTTTTATATTAAGGTGTATCATGCTACCCAAATTTGCCACTGTTCCACATTCGTTCCACACTGAACTGAAGAAGAGGATCAGCAACTATTTCGAGGAAGTCGGTAAATCGACGACGGGGAATTACAATCTTTTTCTGAAGGCAGTGATCCTGATGGTAAGCTTCGCCTTCATCTACATCCACCTGGTGTTTTTCACTCCTTCGGCGTTTTGGGCGATCGTGGAAAGCGTATTGCTGGGCGGCTTGACGGCAGCCATCGGGTTCAATGTAATGCATGACGGTGCGCACGGCAGTTTTTCGCGGTACAAATGGGTTAACGGCCTGGCAGCATTCTCGCTGAATATATTGGGGGGCAACAGTTTTATGTGGAATATGAAACATAACGTGGTCCACCATGCGTATACCAACGTAGACGGGGTGGATGATGACATCGATATTCAGCCCTGGATGCGCATGAGCGAGACGCAGAAAAGGTACAAGATGCATCGCTACCAGCATTTGTATTTCTGGTTGCTGTACTGCGTACTTTATATTTTCTGGATCTTCGTGCTGGACTACCAGAAATATTTCAAGAGCAGGGTGGGCACGATGCCGCTGAAGAAAATGTCTCTTTCCGATCATTTGGTATTCTGGGGCTTCAAGTTGTTTCATGCCTTCCTGTTCGTGTTCTTACCCATCTACCGGCTGGGTTGGTACGATTGGTTTATCAGCTTTACCATTTTCACGATGGTCGCCGGTTTTGTGCTGAGCATGGTCTTTCAGCTGGCGCATACTGTCGAGCATACGGCTTTCCCGCTGGCTGATGAAGTAACGGGCAAGATGGAAGACGAGTGGGCTGTTCACCAGATCCGCACCACAGCCAACTTCGCTACCAAGAACCCCGTCGTAAGCTGGCTGGTCGGTGGGTTGAATTTCCAGATCGAGCATCATCTTTTTCCCAAGATATCTCACGTACACTATCCTGCTATCAGCAAGATCATCCGGGAGGCCTGCCAGGAATATGGGCTGGTCTATATCGAGTACCCCCGGGTGCGTTATGCAGTCGCTTCACATGTCGCTTTTCTGCGGCAGATGGGCAGGAAAAAATAATGTAACTTTGCGGGCATTATGAGCAAGATCAAAGTAGGTCTGGTGCAGATGGCCTGTACTGCCGATAAGCAAGCCAATCTGCGCAAAGCAGTCGAACGCATACGCGAAGCCGCCCGGCAAGGCGCCCAGATCGTCTGTCTGCAGGAATTATTTACTTCTCTCTATTTCTGCGATGTGGAAGACTACGAGAACTTCAAACTGGCAGAGGCGATACCTGGTCCGTCGACGGATGTGCTGGGGGCGTTGGCAGCAGAGTTGAAGGTGGTCATCATTGCCAGCCTGTTCGAAAAAAGGGCGCAGGGTATTTATCACAATACAACGGCTGTGCTGGACGCTGATGGCGCTTATCTGGGCAAGTACCGGAAAATGCATATTCCGGATGATCCCGCCTATTACGAGAAATTCTATTTTACTCCCGGTGACCTGGGCTATAAAGTATTCAAGACCCGCTATGCCACGGTGGGCGTATTGATCTGCTGGGATCAGTGGTATCCTGAAGCGGCGAGGATCACGGCGCTGATGGGAGCGGAGATCCTGTTCTATCCAACGGCTATCGGCTGGGCGACGAGCCAGGATGCGGCGACCAATACCGAGCAGTACAATGCCTGGCAGACTATACAGCGGAGCCATGCGGTGGCCAATGGGGTTCATGTGGTCAGTGTCAACCGGGCCGGGTTCGAACAGGATGGGGCGATGAAATTCTGGGGCGGCTCATTCGTGGCCAATCCTTTCGGCACGGTGTTGCATCAGGCGTCGCATGACAAAGAAGAGACGGTAGTGGTGGAGATCGATACGGCGGCAACCGATCGGTACCGGACTCACTGGCCTTTTATGCGGGACCGGCGCATCGATTCTTATCAGCCGATCACCAGGAGATATATTGACGAGGACTAAAACGGGACGCCGAACTATGACACCCCAACAAGCAGGTTATTATTTCCCCGCGGAATTTGCCCCTCATACTGCCACATGGTTAAGCTGGCCGCATAAGGAGGCTTCCTGGCCGGGCAAGATCCACACGATCTATCCTTTTTACAGCCGTTTCGTGCGCGAGCTGACCAGGGGGGAAGAGGTCAGGATCAATGTCAGGGACGCGGCTATGCAGGCGTCGGTCGTTGGCCACCTGGAACTGGCGGGTGTGGATATGACCAAAGTGCGATTTTTTTTCCATCCGACCAATGATGCATGGTGCCGTGATCATGGTCCGGCTTTCCTGATCAATCCGGCTGCCGCGCAGAAGAAGGTCATTGTCGACTGGAATTACAATGCCTGGGGCAATAAATATCCGCCCTTCGATCTGGATGACGTCATCCCTTCTTTGATCGGCAAGGCTTTGGACTTACCGGTGTATCACCCGGGCATCGTCATGGAGGGCGGCTCTGTGGATTTCAACGGAGCGGGCACGCTGATCACGTCGACCTGTTGTCTGCTGAATGCCAACCGCAATCCCCAGCTGAACAGGGATCAGATAGAAGGATACCTGCGGGATTATTATGGTGTGGAGCAGATATTGTGGGTGAAGGATGGGATTGTCGGCGACGATACGGATGGGCATATCGACGATACGGTGCGTTTTGTCAATGAGGATACCGTGGTGACGGTGATCGAAGAAGATCTTGCCGATGAGAATTATCAGCTGCTGCAGGATAATCTGGCCGAACTGAAAAAGATGCGGCTGTTGAATGGCAAGCAGTTGAATATTGTCGAATTGCCGATGCCGGAGGCTGTGGTGTATGAGGACCAGCGGTTACCTGCCAGCTACGCCAATTTCTATATTGCGAATGAATCGGTGATTGTGCCGACGTACCGGTGCGACCGGGATAACAGGGCGCTGGAGATATTGGAGGGGTGTTTTCCGGGGCGGCAGGTGGTGGGTATCGATTCAACGGATATCATCTGGGGGTTGGGGAGTTTTCATTGCCTGAGCCAACAGGAGCCGACCGCCGGGACGGCGGTCGCGGAGCTTTGAGGGGCGAAGCCCCGAATAAGCGGAGCAGATATAGGCCCCGGTTAG
>PMUF01000658.1 GCA_003167015.1 Chitinophagaceae bacterium
TCCGCATCGAAATAAAAACAGGCTGGGATACCGAACCGATCGAGGGTAGTGGACAGGATGGGTTCATAGATTTCGGGACTGCGTATAATAATGCCCATTTCACGGAACGGCCGGCCGGCGGCAGCGTGTGCAGCATGTCACCCACCCGCAAATGATCCAGCAGGTAACGCGACACTTCACCGTTAGGAACTCTTTTGACGGTGATCGCCGGTATCGGGTCGATACCCGGCGCAGTGGAGAAGGAATAAGAACGTCTGAGCTCCCGATCACGGATACCTACCAGTAATGTCAGGAACTGGCCTGCCTGGTAAGTGAGAGGACCATCAGTCCTTTCAACAAGGATGGTCTTTGTATGGTGGGCTTCGGGCCGGATATCTATGACCCGCAATGTCCATGTGTCCATCGCTCAAAATAATGTTTGTACACCCCATTGCACTTTCGTCTCATGGTCCAGCAGCCATTTCTTACGCCATAGCCCGCCGCCATACCCGACGAGATCGCGTTTGCTGCCGATCACGCGATGACAGGGCACCACAATGACAATATTATTCCTGCCATTGGCAGCAGCGGCGGCGCGGATAGCCTTGGTATCACCGAGCTGGCGGGAAAGCTCCAGGTAGCTGATGGTCTTGCCGAAGGGAATGGACATGAGCTCGTTCCAGACATTCTGCTGAAATTCGGTGCCTTCCTGGTAGACGGGAAAATCGAAGACCCTTCGCTGGCCCTGGAAATATTGGATCAGTTGTTCGATGCATTGGATGACGATCGGGGTGACAGGTCCCCTGAGATTGGCCGACTGGAATTCCTCATCGCTGAGGTGATCGATGAAGCTGATCTCACTGATATAGGTATCCGAACCGCCAATGCGAAGGAGACCCAGCGGCGATTGATAATAAGTTGAAGTGATCTCCAGCGTGGTTGCCATATTCGAAGGGGGTTAAATTCAGGGTTCTGCCCGCCCGGCGCCGGCCCGCGTTATTCCTGCCCGCCCGGTCGCCCTCATCCCAGCTTCCAGCCATTTTCCACTCTCCGGTCCGGGCTGACTAAAACTACTTCTTTTTTGTCAGTATACACACCCAGTACAAGGCATTCGCTGAAAAAATTAGCGATCTGCTTGGGCGGAAAATTGACGACGGCCAGCACCTGTCTGCCGATAAGGTCCTGTTGTTCATAGAGGTCAGTGATCTGGGCCGAGGACTTTTTGATCCCCAGTTCGCCGAAATCGACGGTCAGCTGCCNNCCGTTTGGCTTTGGGAAAAGCATTAACTTCGAGGATCGTTCCGACCCGGATATCGATTTTTTCAAAATCGGACCATTCGATGGGGCTGCCTGGCATACTTATAGCGAGTTTATTCAAACTAAATATACCATTTTATGAAACGTACAGCAACAGCCGTATGGAACGGCTCCGGAAAAGATGGAAAAGGAAATTTGACGACTCAAAGCACGACCCTAAACAAAACGCAGTATTCTTACAATTCCCGTTTCGAAGAAGGAGTGGGCACCAACCCTGAAGAGCTTATTGCTGCCGCGCATGCCGGCTGTTTCACCATGGCGCTGGCCTTTGGCCTGCAGGGAGCCGGGATTACCGCGGAGTCACTGGAGACAACAGCGACGATCACGCTCGATGTCTCGGGCGGAGCACCGACGATCACTCAATCGGCGCTGGTGCTGAAGGCGAAGATCCCCGGCATTACCAATGAAAAGTTCCAGGAATTCGCCAAGGGCGCAGAGCAGGGTTGTCCCATCAGCCGGGTACTCAAGGCGGAAATCACGCTGGATGCCTCGCTGGTTTAACCGCTGGTAAGCGCAACAGTCCGGCGATAAGCTTTTGCAATTTTTAGCACCTTCGGGTGCTATTTTTTTTGTTAACTGCCGTACCTTCCCTACTGAAACAATTTTGCGTATAACCCAGTAACTACAACATGAGTTCAAAAAACACATCCAAACAGAAAGGGTCACTGTCTTCCCGGCGTGAATTCCTGCGCGGAACGACGATGGCCGCCACCGGATTTTTTATTGTACCCCGGCATGTCCTCGGGAGAGGGTTTCTGGCGCCCAGTGACCGTTTGACGATTGCAGCCATTGGCGCCGGCGGTAAAGGCAGCGACGACCTCAGACATTTTTACGGCAGCGGCAAGGTGGACGTTGCCTATTTGTGTGATGTCGATGACCGTCAGGCTGCGGCATCGATCAAGAAGTACGATAAAGCAAAATATTACAAGGATTTCCGGGAGATGCTGGACAAAGAACATAAGCATTTCGATGCGGTCTCTGTCTCTGTGCCGGATAATGTGCATGCCGTTGCT
This sequence comes from Chitinophagaceae bacterium, assembly GCA_003167015.1. Taxonomy (GTDB): domain Bacteria; phylum Bacteroidota; class Bacteroidia; order Chitinophagales; family Chitinophagaceae; genus Puia. The sequence continues at coordinate 2,310 of PMUF01000658.1, forward strand.
GCTATGGCCGCCATCCAGCTGGGCAAGCATGTCTATGTGCAAAAACCCATGACCCACGATATTTATGAGGCCAGAATGCTGACAGAAGCCGTGAAGCGCTATAAGGTGGTGGCCCAGATGGGCAACCAGGGGTCTTCAGAGGATGGTGTCCGGCTCATGCAGGAATGGTACAATGCGGGGTTGATCGGGGATGCTACGGCAGTCCATATCTGGACCAACCGCCCCGTATGGCCCCAGGG
>PMUF01000568.1 GCA_003167015.1 Chitinophagaceae bacterium
CGGCCGGATCGAAGAAATCCGGAAAAAAGGGGAGGCCACTTTTTCCTTCAAGCTATTCGACAGCTATCCGTTCAGAACGGTCGAAGATACGGGCGACAGCCTGGGCCTGGGAGCGCTTTCGGGATCGGGTTTCCGCATTTATGAGGCTTCGAAAGCCCGGCAGCACATGGAACCTGCCCGCTCGGAGCTCGACCTGCATGCCGAAAAGCTGACGGACAAGCCCGGTTCACTCGATAATTTCGAGATCCTTACCCTTCAGCTGCAGACCTTCGAGAAGTATTTCGACCTGGCCATCGCTCATCACCTGCCTTCGATGATCGTTATCCATGGAGTAGGGACCGGCAAACTGCGGGATGAGATCCATGATATCCTCCGTACCAAACGCCAGGTCAAATCGTTTGTCAACCGGTACGATCCGCGGTATGGCTATGGGGCGACGGAGATTTTTTTTCAGTACTGATGTATGGAACGTAAATCTTTTATACAAAATTCGCTGCTGGCTGGAGCCTCTTTGCTGATCGCTGCGAAGGTGAAAGCTGAGCCCGCTGGACCTGCCGATCCCGGCCAACCCTTTAACCTCAACTATGCCACTCACGACGGCATGTTCCGCAACAGCGCCGGCGACAATTTTGTCGATCAGATCAAATTCGCCTACGACCAGGGATTCCGGTCCATCGAGGACAATGGTATGGCCAAACGACCGGTTGAACAGCAGCAGCAGATAGGAGATGCACTGGCTAAGCTGGGCATGTCGATGGGCGTTTTCGTACTGGACAAAGGAGGCAATGGCGCTAACTCTACCACGACCGGCAAGCCGGAAAACCTGGAGATCTTCCTGAAGGGATGCCGCCAGGCCGTCGAGGTGTCGAAGCGGTGCAACGGCAAGCTGACCACAGTGGTACCCGGTGATTTTGACCGGCATTTGCCGATCGGTATCCAGACGGCGAATGTCATAGATGCCTTGCGGAAAGGGGCGGAGATCCTGGAACCGCATGGGATTGTCATGGTCCTCGAGGCATTGAGCGATACGCCGGATCTCTTCCTGCGGTATTCCGATCAGGCTTTCGAGATCTGCCGCGCGGTCAATAGTCCTTCCTGCAAGATCCTCTTCGACATGTATCACATCCAACGGAACCAGGGCGACCTCATCCATCATATCGACCTTACCTACAGCGAGATCGCCTATTTCCAGATCGGCAATAATCCCGGCCGCAACGAGCCCGGCACCGGCGAGATGGACTACAGGAATATTTTCAAACATATTTACGGCAAAGGCTATAAGGGCATGCTGGGCATGGAACATGGCAATTCGTTGCCTGGCAAAGATGGTGAGCAGGCCCTGATTAAGGCCTATCGCGACGCCGACAGTTTCCTGTGATCAATAGTAAGTGATCGCTCCGGAATCCATGTCGAACATGGCCTCCCGGAAATCGGTTTGTGTTTTTATTTTCCGGTCCCGGTCTCTTATTCTTGCATGAGTGACCGAAGCGGCGGTGATTTCATAGGTGATGGCCCCTACTACAAAGACGCCGAGGAAGATGAGCGCGGCTTCGTTGCTGCCGAACTCGGGTGAGAACCCGCTTCCCGGAGATGAAAGTGGGGGTGGGGGTGACGGCGCGCCCTGGCTTTTGAGCAGATGGACAAGGTGACTGTCCGAGAGACTGCGGGGCACCTGAAACCAGAACGTGTTATCCCGGCGTTCCAAAGGCAGGAAAATATTATGTTCCAGGTGAATATAGAACAAGCCGCTGCTATCGGCTACGGCCCAGCATCCCCTGATTTTTTTGGCTGCCTTGATGTCGCTGGACAGGGGCAGGCTCAACTGGTAAGCGCCGTCTGCACGAAGCTTCATCCGGAACGGATAGGGAATGATGGCATCGTCCCTGAAAGTTGAAAATCCGGAATAAAAACCAGACTTTGAAGGAACCGTAGCGTTAATGATCGGGTAAGCCGCCCAGTCGGCATTCATTCGTTGATTGATACAGTCCAGGGTAATGGGCTCGTCACCACTGGCACGGGAATGACCGATCTGGTTGATCGTACAGTCGAGAAGATAACTCATGGTGGTGACTATGGATGGCTCCTTGTATTTCGCCTGGAGCTGTATCCGGGAAAGCAGGTTGAAAGTGCCATCCTCTCTTTTTACATAGGCGTCTGCCACGAAGATCATATAGGTTTGCAGCACGTCCTCATTCATATTCAGCGTGCATTGCAGTCTTTTGATATTCAGCAACAGGTTCCCATGTCCTTTTGCCTGCTGCCGGGTCGCATTTCGGATATAAGCGCCGATGCATTCCGCTACCGGCCTGGCGAATTGTATTCGATCTCCTTTGGCGGAGATACAAATCCCATTGGTATCCAGGCGATTATCAAGCACTGTGATCTTATCGAAGGAAAACCGGTGAAAACTTCGTTTGGAATGAGGTGTTAAATAAACGAACTGGCCCTGAGCATGGACGATAGTGTGGGTCAACAAAAAAACCGGCAGCAGCCAGGAGGACAGACGGATAAGTGGGTATATCATAGCAAGGGGTTATACGAGGTCGGGAATCGGTCGGAAAATCTAAACTAAAATTAGTTGGATGATGGCAAAAAAGCAAGTGCATAGCCATATTTACAGGGACTTTAACAGGTCAATCTTCGTATCTTCGCTGCTGCTACCAACCGGGTCATCGCTCTCTGTTCACACAGGGGGAGGAAAGTCCGGACAGCGCAGGGCAATGTACCGGTTAAGAGCCGGGGGGCGTTCACACGTCCACAGATAGTGCCACAGAAAATAACTGCCTCGCGAGAGGTGAGGTTGAAAACGTGGGGTAAGAGCCCACGGCTCCGGCAGGTAACTGCCGGGGCGGGTAAACCTTGCATGCTGAAATGCCACGTATACCGGCGATTGAGGGCGGCCCGCCCGATGCCGGAGGGTAGGCAGCTAGATCCTCTGCAGTAATGCAGGGACCAGATAAATGATGACCGCCCGCATCATTGCGGGAACAGGATCCGGCTTACAGGTTGGTAGTTTTTTTCACAATTCAGACTATAACTGGTCAATTTGGCCGCACACTGCATTAATGTGATCCAGGCCATAGAGTAGAGCGGCCTCGTCAATACTCATCCATTGGAAAAGTTGCAGAAGCAATGCGTAATGTTGACGGGCAAAGGTGGTAGAAATTATAGGATTGGGGGATTGAAAACAAATGGGTTCATGATGGGCAATCCGGTTTCGGATATTATTGACTTTGGCCAGTTCGTTAAAAATAAAGGATTGATTGTATTGGATAGCAGGGGTACTTGTAGGTTTAGCAGGGAAAATATGAATCAGGGACTGCCCTCCAGCCCGGTATTGCGGCTGGGCGAATAGGTATCGCCAAAATCCAAAGTCCATCTTCGCTAATAATTTGGAATGAGAATAATGGGTGCCAAAATTGGTTATTAGATCTGTGATAATACCCCTTGTTACACGACAATGAGGAATGTCAAATATTCCTCCTGGCTGGGAGGCATCTCTCAACCAGTCAGAGCCATAGTTAATCGTGTAATGTTTATCTATGGCATTTCGAAGGGAGATTTCAAAACA
>PMUF01000455.1 GCA_003167015.1 Chitinophagaceae bacterium
CAGGCCTCCCGGCCTGTCCTTCCGCTTCTCCTGCCTTCTGACTCCTGACTCCTGACTTCTGTCTCCTGACTTCTTAGTTCGCCCCGTGCCCGCTAAGTACCCGCGGAATCGTGCGCAGGATGATCTTCCAATCGAGCGCCAGGGAAATATTTTCAATATACATCAGGTCGTATTTCATCCGATCGATCATTTCTGTGACATTTTCAGCATAACCGAACTGGACCATTCCCCAGGAGGTGAGACCTGGTTTGACCTTTAACAGGTAACGAAAGTAAGGGGTAAGAACGTATAACTGATTGACATAATATTCGCGTTCGGGTCTGGGGCCGACAAGACTCATTTCTCCTTTGAGGATATTCCACAATTGGGGCAGTTCGTCGATCCGCCATTTGCGCATCGTTTTGCCCCATGGGGTGATGCGTTGGTCGTCGCGGGAGGACAGGGCCGGTCCTTCTTTCTCCGCATCGATGTACATGGAACGGAATTTATAGATCTGGAATTTTTTTCCTTTATAGCCTATCCTTTCCTGTTCATAAAAGACAGGTCCTACAGAAGAGAGCCTTGTGCGGATGGCGGCGTACAGCATGAGCGGAGAGAGGAAAGCGAGGCTAAAGGCTGAGATGAGCACGTCGAACACCCGTTTGATATTCTGCTGCCACTCAGGCATCAGGCCGGTATGGATATCCGAGAGTACGGCGCCCATCACATCGCTGGTGCGGACGGAACCGGAAAGAATATCGAGGGTGCTGGGAATGATTTTGATCTGGACGTCCTTGTTGCTGAGTTTTTCGAGGATGGTCTCCACTTCCTTGCGGGCCGACCGTTCCATGGCGACAACGACCAGTTGAATATCGTACCGATCGATCGTCTGTTCGATATTAGCCGACGCTCCCAACCGGGGGAGCTTTTCAGCGATGCCATTGTCGGCCTGATTTGGGTTGCTGACATAGCCTGTATAGTGATAACCGGAGGAGCGCAGGCCATCCCTGGAACTTTTGTAGATACCGGTAGCGACCTCATCACCTCCCACCAGCAGGGTATTGAAAACGACCTTTCCTTTGATGACCTGGTTGCGGACCCTATGGAGGATGATCATTCTGCCGGTGATGGTGAGTACGGAGTGGGTGAAGAGAAAGATGAAATATGTCTGATAGAAGTAATGATAGTCTTTGACGGGATCGTTGATGACGATGGCAAAGAAGACGATCGTGCAGCCGATGATGCAATAGATGAAGGTATTGGTCAGTTCGGTCAGCCGGGATTTCTGATACAGGGATTTATAGGAACCCATCAGGGTATAGAGGATAAGCCAGCCCAGGGGGATGGTCGTCGTCCCCAGCCAGAAGCGGGGGGTCAGCAATAGCCGGTGATTGACGAAAACAGGTTCAGAGAGCAAGATCCGGCGGCTGAAATGGAAGACGTTGGAAGACAGGAGTGCGGCGATATAATCGCTAATGATATACCAAAAGATGGGGATCGTGTGTGGTTTTTTAGCTGCCGACATACATGAAGATCAGTCACTGATCGAATTATGTTTGATTTTTTGCAGGATTTGATGGGCGATATCCATGGCTCTGAATCCGTCTACCTCGGATACGATGGTGGGGGTATTGAACAGGATGGCTTCGGCGAATTTTTCCAGTTCCAGCCGGATCGCGTTCACTTCCGGAACGGAAGGATTGGAAAGGGCGATGGTCTTTTTGCCGTTGGGTGTTTCGATATCGAAGGAGAAAACGTCCAGGTCTTGCGGGGTCTTCAATTTGATGATCTCCGTCTTCTTATTGAGGAAATCGATGCCGATATAAGCGTCTTTCTGGAAGAGGCGCATTTTGCGCATTTTTTTCATCGAGATGCGGCTGGAAGTCAGGTTGGCGACGCAGCCATTGTTGAATTCGATGCGGACGCTGGCTATATCCGGCGTATCGGTCATGACGGCTACGCCGCTGGCGGAGATGCTGTTGACTTCGCTGTGGACCAGGCTGAGGATGATATCGATATCGTGGATCATCAGGTCGAGGATGACGCTGACTTCAGTGCCCCGGGGGTTGAATTGTGCAAGTCGATGGACTTCGATGAAGAGAGGATTCAGCCGGGTAGACTGCAAGGCCAGGTAGGCGGGATTGAAGCGTTCCACATGTCCTACCTGCAATTTAATGTTGGACTCCTTGACTAATTTGACCAGTTCTCTGGCTTCCGCCATGGTACCTGCGAGTGGTTTTTCCACGAAGACGTGGCGGCCTTTGCGGATGGCTTTTTCGCACAAGGAGAAATGCATAGGGGTGGGTGCGACAATGTCGACAGCATCGCAGGCATCCATTAACTGTTCAGGGTCGGGGTAGCGGGTGAGCTGATATTTTTCGATTACTTCGCGGGCGATGTTGTCGTCGGGGTCGTAAAATCCTACCAGTTCTGCTGTTTTGATCTCTTTCCAGTTGTTCAGATGAAATTTCCCCAGATGGCCGACCCCGAAAACACCTACTTTAAGCATTTATGATATTTTATTCTTCGTCAAACGTACATAAAAATGATCAATATAGACCAAATGACTGTGGGACAGTGATCCGGGGAATAACCCTATCGGGCATAGTTGATCAATGAGTCGATAACCGAGGATAGGACGGGTGACGACCGGGAACGGGATGAGCTGCGCACCGTCAGTTTTTTGAACGTGATCAGCACCAGCGGGACATAAAGCGCCAGGGTAATATACAGGTAAACCGAATACGTGTCCATGAATATGATCCGAAGGCAAACCTTGCTGGTCCGTTCGGGTCCGATCACCAGGTTGAGCAGGGACCGGAGTGCGGGAAGGAGGACCGGGATCTTTGACCAGTTGGAATAGCGCACGTCTTCGTAGCAGTAAGCGGGGTTGTAGCCGGCGGGAACCTGCCTGGAATAATAGCTCCAATTCATTTGGACATCTGCGAAGCTGGCGAGGGCGCCGTCCGGTCTGACGAAGCAGAGGTCGAAGGTCGGGTCGAGGACGACCCAGTGGTGGCGGACCATTGTCTCAACAACATTATGGCCTGCATATACGCCGACCACTTTCATTTGTGCGATCCGGACGGGAAAATGGTAGGTTTGCAGGATCCGGGCCAGTGCCTGGGCGTAGCTACCGCAAGCCCCCCGGGAGGTGGTCAGATCGATAGTAACTGAATGGAAGAGGTCGGCCCTGGGGCCCAGATTGTCGTTGGAAAAAATAGATCCTTTATTGTTCATCAGGCGATAGCAGACATTCATGGCTTTAACGGCAACGGAATCAGGGGTGTCGTTGTTGTCAATTTGACTATCTATATTGGCTTTAATGGAAGAGAAAAGCCCGTTTTCGTACGCAGCGTCGATTTTGAGATAGAAAAGGGAAGCCAGGAAAAATCCGTTGAGGAACATGAGGAAGTGAAGATTCCTGAATATTCGCCGGATAATAGACAGAGGGTTCCGGAGGGGCATAGTTTTTCTTAAAGGGTCAAGCATGCTTAAACCCGGTTTAGGATATTAAAGGACAAGTTTCGCAGGTAAGATTTATACAGATCCTATTGGGTCAGAATAGATGTTCTATTGGGTCAGGATAGATGGATAAGATTAGGACGTTCTACAGGTAATTAAAAACGGTTTGTTCAATAAATTAATTATAGGAACCTCAAATTAATTGTACGATTTTAATCTCTTTTTAAGGTGTAGGTGAATTGCCCGGGGCCTACGCCGGTGATTTTCAGTGATTTCCATTGGGAGGGCAGCCGTGTCGGCAATTGTACCACACCTTCATTGGTGATTTCCAGGCCGCCGAAGCCATTCAACATGGCCTGCAGCATTCCTCCGGCGCCGGTGGCGAAATAAGGGTTATCACCTACGGCTGTTTCGGCCATAACGCCGAAGGGTGGCCGAAGATTGGGCAAATAGCCTGCCTTGAAGATCTGCAGGGCGCTGTCCGGAAAGCCGAGGCGTTCGTAGAGGATAGCAAAGATGGCCTGGGTCATAGCGGGTCCTTCGCCTACCCGGGGCTCATAGTAGTCGAGGTCTTTATGGATAGCTACGGGGTTGGTGATCTCTTTGAGGGGATAGGCGAGGAGGTTTACATCCGCCTGTTTAATGGGTTCGCCATTGTAAGAGCCGTGTTCGCGGGTGATACCGTCGGGAAAACGGAGGATCGGGATATTGTTGCGGACGGTAGTCCAATCGGGGTCAGGAGTGAGTCCCAGGACATGGGCGGCATCTATGGCGTCCTGGAGGTTGGCACGGGCGGCGGCGTTGGTATAGGCATTGTTGTCGATGTTCTCCGCCCATTCGTCGGCTGCCACCACGTTTTTGATATCATAATGACCGGGCCCATTTCTTTCTACGCGGCTGGTCCAGAAGTCGGCGGTAGCCTGCAGTAGCGGGTAGCCTTTTTCGCGGAGCCAGTTTTTGTCGCGGGTGACACAGTAATAATTCCAGGCGGCGACGCCTACATCGGCGGTGATATGGTGTTCGAAGGGCCCGGTGAGGGCCCATATGGGGGTCTCCTCATTGCCGCTGGCGGCGCTTTCCCAGGGGAACATAGCGCCTTTATAGCCGTGGCTGGCGGCATTGGCCTTAGCGGCGGGCAGGCGTTGAAAGCGATATTCCATGAGAGAGGCGGCTATTTCCGGATGCAGCAGGAGCAGAGCGGGGTACATCCAGATCTCGGTATCCCAGAAGGTGTGGCCGTTGTAGCCCAGCCCGCTGAGTCCCATGGGGGAAAGGCTGTAGGCGGTACCGGCCCGGGAGAAGGAATAGAGGTGATAGAGCATCAGGCGGATATTGCGCTGGGTGATATCGTCACCTTCGATGAGGATGTCGCTGTGCCAGAGACTGCTCCACGCTAATTGATGGGCGTGTATCAATTGTTTGCTACCCTGGAGGGTGGCGAAGATGGTGAGCCGTTCTGCCTCATTGAGCGGGTCATCGTTGTGGGCAGAGGTGAGGGCGGACCCCACGATGGCGAAATGGTAGGTGGAGCCGGCGCTGAGCCTTTTTTTGAATTTCATCAGGTGCATGTTGTTGTCCCACATTTCATGGATGACTTCGGGCGTAGCGCCCTGGGTTTCGTCAAACAGGAAGCTGTTGGAGGCGGCCATGAGGAGACGGCCGGTGGGGCTTTTGGCGGTGGAGGTAAGCAGGGTGATCTTTGCCTGGGGCCGGTCTATTTCATTGTAATAATTTTCGACGTCTTTGAGCATGTCGGGAGCTTCCATGACGCTGGCGGGGACGATCCCGATGTCTTTATGGGCTGTGATGGTAATGTCTACCAACGCCGTATAGGGTAATTGGCGAAGGGAGTACCAGGTATAGCTGACGGTGGCCTTGTCCTGGTAGTCGAAGCTGGTGGTGAGGCAGGCATTCTTCATATCCAGTACCTGATGCAGGTGGGTGACCTGGCTGAAATTCCCGATGCGGTCGCCATCTATTTCGAGATAACAATTGACGAAGTTGAAGGTCTTGAGG
>PMUF01000342.1 GCA_003167015.1 Chitinophagaceae bacterium
TCCGGGAAAAGCGGGCTGTGAACGTGGCGAGATAAACGGCCGCGGGGCCGGACAGCCTGGAAAAAAGTTTGGATTTTACCCGGGATGTTGCTACCTTTGCCATCCTTAAAAAAGACGCAGGACGCGTCACAAAAATTGAAGTTATGAACGCTGCTGTAGCTTTTGTACACGAGCAACTGACGGGAAAAAAAGAGTTTCCGAAGTTCAAAGCCGGTGATAATGTCACCGTCAACTATAAGATCATTGAAGGCAACAAGGAGCGTATCCAGAGCTTCAAAGGCGACGTCCTCAAGCGTCAGGGCGAAGGGCATACCGCCACCTTTACCGTTCGGAAGATTTCCGATGGCGTAGGCGTAGAAAGGACTTTCCCCCTTTTCTCCCCTAATATCGAGTCTATCGAACTGAACAAGGTCGGCAGGGTACGGCGCGCCAAACTGTATTTCCAGCGTGAGCGGAGCGGTAAGAGTGCCCGTATCAAGGAAAAGAGACAGGCGGTAGACCAGGGTTAATCCGGACCATTTTGTGCCTTCGGGCGGGAATGTTAAATTAAATCCTTGTTATCGATTTTCTCGTATCTTTAGGTCATTAAAATTTTGTGTTATGGGAGACTTACTCAGTGGACCACATATCATACTCATCTTAGCGGTTGTTCTTCTCTTATTTGGTGGTAAGAAAATTCCTGAACTGATGCGTGGTCTTGGCAGAGGTATCCGTGAATTCAAAGATGCAAAGGATAACGTGCAAAGGGAATTGGAAGACGGTATGAAGGATGACCATAAAGTCAACAGCACTTCATCCACGCCGACGACGCCTAACAAGCCAGTATCGACCAGTTCTTCCGTCAATAATTAAGATATTACTCCATTGGAGTAGAGATCCCCGCAAGTTGATTTTGCGGGGTTTTTCTTTTATTTGCAATACTTTTATACCCCGATGAGTTTTTTATCTTCTTTCACGAAAATTTTCAGGAGACGTCAGAAAGATGGAACCGGCGAAGAGATGTCTTTCGTCGAGCATCTGGACGCATTAAGGTCGCATCTTTTCAGAGCGGCTGTTGCGGTAGCTGCCGGGGCCATCGTCATGGCGATATACAATAAGTTTATCGTAGAGCGGGTATTGATGGGCCCAACGAACAGCGATTTTGCCACCTATGTTTTTCTTTGCAAAATCAGCCAGCAGCTGGGTCTCCACGGTGCGCTTTGCATGTCCGAGATCCATGTCAATATGCAGAATACCGAAGTAGCGGGCCAATTCAATATCTACTTCAATGTGATATTGATCGGCGGCTTTATCCTGGCCTTTCCTTATGTATTCTGGCAGTTCTGGAAATTTACCAAGCCTGCGCTGACGGCTAAGGAATTGAAGAATACGCGGGGGGTGATCTTTTGGGTTTCTCTGCTGTTCTTCATCGGCATTCTTTTCGGGTACTTTATCGTTGTGCCATATACCGTCAACTTTTTCTCCAACTTTTCGCTCGATCCCAAAATCAAAAATATCTGGATGATCAGCAATTATTTCAATACGATCGTTCCTCTCATATTGGGTGCGGGTCTTGCTTTTCAGCTACCCCTGGTGATGTATTTCCTGGCGAAAATCGGGGTGGTCAGCGCAAGCTATCTGCGCAGGGTGCGGAAGTATGCCATCCTTGTCATAGTGATTGTAGCGAGTATCTTCACTCCGCCTGATATGCTAAGTACGGTCGTTTGTTCCATTCCTTTGATGTTTTTGTACGAGATCAGCATCCTGCTGTGTGTGAAGGAAGAAAAGCGGCAGAAACGGGATGAAATCCGCGAATGGCAATAATGCCGATACTGAAAAATGGATAAGTTTACTTCGATACAGGATTACCACCGCTTTTTGGCTTCTCATGCCGATGGGTGCCATATGGCCGTCCGACATTATCTATCCCGGATCGAAGAAAATGCGAATCTCAACGCTTTCCTGGAAGTATTTGCTGCAGAAGCCTTACAGCGGGCAGCAGCCCTGGATGAGGAGAGGAGATCGGGTGTCGCCATGGGAAAGCTGCATGGGGTGGTCGTTGCCCTGAAGGACGTTATCTCTTACAAAGACCATACATTGACGGCAGGATCGCGGATCCTGTCGGGTTTCAAGGCTATCTATCATGCCACGGTGGTCGAAAAGCTGCTGGCGGAAGGAGCCATTATCATAGGAAGGAACAATTGCGACGAATTTGCCATGGGGTCCACCAATGAGAACTCGGCCTACGGGAAGGTGCTGAATGCCCGGGACCTGACGCGGGTACCGGGGGGCTCTTCCGGCGGGTCAGCAGTCGCGGTGCAGGCCGATCTTTGCATGGTCAGCCTGGGGAGCGATACAGGCGGGTCCGTCCGTCAGCCGGCTGACTTCTGTGGCATTATTGGTCTGAAGCCCGGTTATGGGCGGATATCGCGTTATGGATTGATCGCCTATGCCAGTTCATTCGACCAGATAGGGATCTTTGGGCGGACTGTGCCGGATGTAGCCCGGGTACTCGAGGTGATCTCGGGACCCGATGAATTCGACAGTACGGTGGCAAGATCTGCGGCTGTTGTATCGGATAAGAGCCATGCGGCAGGAGGCCAGCCGGGTAAAGATAGCCTCAACCGAAAATACCGGATCGCTTATTTTAAGGAGGGTCTGGACCACCCGGGCCTGGACCCGGAAATGCGGGAAGCCATTCTGGAGCGTCTCGGGCAATGGGAATCGGCCGGCCATACCATACAAGCCATTGATTTTAAATTATTTGATTATATTGTCCCTACCTATTACGTATTGACGACGGCAGAAGCCTCTTCCAACCTGGCCCGATTCGACGGCGTCCGTTATGGCTATCGGACAGCCAGTAGAGACCTTGAATTAACAGAGTTTTACAAACGAACCCGTTCGGAGGGGTTCGGGCGAGAGGTTAAGCGACGTATCTTATTGGGTACCTTTGTGTTAAGCGCCGGTTATTATGATGCGTACTTCACCAAGGCCCAGCAGGTGAGGAGATTGCTGGTAGAGCATACCGACCTAATATTCAATGACTTCGATATCCTTGTTCTCCCGACCTCCCCCACCACCGCCTTTCCCATCGGGGAAAAGATGAGTGATCCTATTGCTATGTATCTCGCTGATATTTATACTGTTTACGCAAACCTGACCGGAATTCCCGGTATTTCCCTCCCGCTTTTTACCCACACAAATGGCATGCCTTTTGGTGTTCAAGCCATGACAAGTCGATTTAATGAGTTATCTTTGCTTCAGTTCTCGCATCAGATGATGCAGCAATAAAGTCCTACGAAAATCCTACTCTATGTGACTGAGAGATGTGAAGCGATGCAATTAATCCGTTTTTTTCATTGGCTTGAATTAGCCGACTAACTATCTCCCGGAATTCCGTTCCTATGAAAGATTGTAAACGCCAATATAGGTTGTTTACCATCTTTAAAGCGTTGGACAACATGTACAACAGAAGGCTTTTATTGTTGAGCGTCACCGTCTTGGCTTCAAGTTGGATGCCCCCCACCATGGCCGGCGTTCCCGCAGGGGAAAATGCCGCTTTTTTCCACCCCCTGGCCGATACCGGCAGGGTCATTGGGGCGAATTCTGTCTCCACGAACGTCGACCACGACAATGCTCAGCATTATCTTTTTTCCGAGCTCTTCCTCGCCACCTCGATCGGCGGAACCAATGGCGCCAGGTTGAATCCCAAGGCCTTGAATTTCGTCGAAGATTATATCAAGGAGAATTGGGAGGAACTACAGCTGGTACGCAGCACTGGCGGCCCCTACTTCAATGTGATCGAAAACATCCTGGTGCAATACGATCTTCCCAAGGAGCTGAAATACCTCGCGGTCATAGAATCCGACTTAAAATCATCGGCCCGGTCACGGGTGGGTGCGGCGGGTCCCTGGCAACTCATGCCTCAGACGGCCCGGGATCTGGGACTGAAGGTCAACCGGAATGTGGACGAGCGCCGGAATTACTATAAGAGTACCCGCGCGGCAGCCCTCTATCTCCGAGATCTATATAATCAATTGGGAGACTGGCTGCTGGTCATTGCGGCGTATAATTCCGGAACGGCCAATGTCTATCATGCCATCCACCGCAGCGGCAGTCGTAATTTCTGGGACCTGCAATATTACCTCCCGGTGGAATCGCGGAATCATGTCAAGAAATTTATCGGCACACAATATGTCTTTGACGGTCAGGGCAGTGTCACCACACTGACCCGCGACGAAGCCACTGAGCAGTTGTCCGGTTCGGCCATGTATGTCTTTCACCGTCAATTGAATGAGGCTGAACTGAACAACGCCAAAACCACTGCCATTTCCGGGAAATTCCTTGCCGCGGTCATTGCCAGGTATACCCTGATGGACGAGGCCACTTTTTCCCGGTACAATCCGGATTTTGACAAGATCATGGCCAGCAACAACAATAGTTATGACCTGAAGCTGCCTTCGGACAAAATGGGATTGTTCGAAGCCAATAAGTATGAGATCCTTAATGAATCGGTACAGCAGCTGGCAGACCAGGCCAATGCCCGCGCCGAAGGCCAGGGGCTGGTCGTAAAATAAAATGAAGCGGATTATTGGCCAAGCGCCCGTCTGATGCCTTCCGCCTTGATGAGGCATTCTTCGTATTCTGCCTGGGGATCGCTGTAAAAAGTGATGCCGGAGCCTACCAGATAAGAAAGATATTGGTGGTCACGGTTGAGCAACAGGCTTCTGATCACTACATTAAAATCAAAATCCCCGTTAGGGGTGACGTAACCGACGGCACCGGAAAAAATACCTCGCGGCGACCGTTCGTATTGCCCGATCAACTCCACCACTTTATGTTTGGGGGCGCCGGTCATGGACCCCATGGGAAAAGTTGCCCTGATCATATCTGTCCAATACTCATCCGGCGCCGCACGGCCTGTGATGGTGGAGATCATCTGGAATACCTGCGGAAAGGGATAAATGCCATACAGCTCGTCGACGCTGACGGAACCGGGCAGACAAATCTTCGACAGGTCATTGCGTACCAGGTCGACGACCATAACGTTCTCCGACCGGTCCTTCCGGCTGTGGAATAGTTGGCGGCCGCTGGCCTCGTCAGCCGATAGATCGTCCGGGTACCGGGGAGAAGTCCCCTTAATAGGCTGAGAGATCAGCATATTGCCCGTCTTTTTCAGATAACGTTCGGGGCTGGCGCAAAGAAGATATCTTTCGCCGAGCCGGTAAAAAGTTGCAAAAGGATTAGGGGAAGCCTGGCTGAGGGACCACCAGGTGCTGAGCGGATCAGGGCAGGCCGGGCAGGAAAAGAATTCCTGGCAAAAATTGATCTCATAGCAATCACCCCGGAGAATATGCCGCTGCAGGTGCCTGACGGTGTCCAGGTACTCTTCCCGGGTAAAGCGGGGGGTGAAAAGAGGGATGGGGATTGGTGAGCGCTCCGGGGCCGCTGTGTCGCGGATCTGGTTCCAGATGGCCTCGTGGTCGTTTTGGAAGCTGCCGACCCGGATGTGGCCGGAATGCAGCTCTATGAGTATTTCAGGAATAAAAAAGAAAAGGTCAGGGAAACCGATGTTATCGGCAGAAGACCCCGTCGGGGGAATCGCGTCGGCCGGGGGTGCGGATAACCCATCCGGGAGGATAGTGCTGGCGGCCGGAACTGCCGGGGAGCGAGGTTCGGTCTCCCGGGCCAGGTCATAGCTGAAATGGCCGAACAGCCATTCCCGGCGGGCGGCTGACCAGGCTTTCAAGGTGGAAAAGGCATCCCCCGCAGGACACTCCAGGGTATCGACGGCGTTTACGGCCAGCAGGCATTCGACAGTAGCAGGAATGCCTGCTTCTGCCCGATAACCGTGGTTGTCCAAAAAGCAACAGATGCCGACCTGGGAGGCCCATGTCAGCATCTGTCGTTTAATCCATTGAAAATTCGTAATGGGGAATGAAACGAAGCTTCTTTCCCCTGGCAGGCAGGGATCAGAAATCATCTTCTTCTTCGTCGAACCCGCTCTCATTAAAAAGGTCAAGATCTTTAAAATCTTCGTCTAAGCCAAGGTCATCCTCATCGGCGCCTTTGGCCGTCTTTTTGGAAGTATTGCCGCCCGTACTCTTTTTGGTCTTTGATTTGGGAATGTCGAATTCGTCGAAATCAGGATCCCACTCTTCTTCCTCTTCGACTTTTTCCCATTCGTCCACTTCTTCGAAATCTTCGTCATCGTCTTCCTCCTCGTCGTCAGCTTTTTTGCCCTTAGACGAAGAAGCCGGCGAGGCCTTGGAAGAAGATTTACCGGCAGAGGCCTTTGGGGTATCATCATCCGCATCCAGATCGTCGTCATCATCGTCATCCAATGGTTTCTTGGATTTAGAAGATGGCTTCTCCGGCGTATCCTTCGGTGCCTGAGGCGCGGATTTCTTTGAACCCTTTCCCTCCTTATCAGATTTTGGTGCCATGTCCAATAAGATTGTTATGTAAATTTTCAGCGAAGTTTTTAATCCGCCAAATTTTTTTTAGATAATTTTTTTACTCTTTGGCGGCTCCGCCGCTATGCCAATTTAGTTATTTTCTATCAACTGATCCCTGCCGGGCCCATTGGAAATATACGATATTTTAACGCCCAGGTATTTATTAACAAATTGAATATATTCTTTCATTTTTTCCGGCAGATCACCGAACTTTTTGGCTGCCGTAATATCTGTATTCCAGCCCTTGAATGCTTGCAACACCGGTTCAATTTTCATCCTGTCCATCTGGAAAGGGACCTCTTCGGTGGTTTGTCCATTGATGGAATAGGCGGTGCAGACCTTCAATTCTTCAAAGGTATCCAATACATCTGCCTTTGTCATGACGATTTTAGTGACCCCGTTGATCATGCAGGCAAATTTCAGCGCGACTCCATCGATCCAGCCGCAACGGCGCGGCCGCCCCGTAGTGGACCCGTATTCATTACCTTTCTTGCGCAGATCTTCCCCGACAGCGTCGTCCAGTTCGGTGGGGAATGGCCCTCTGCCTACCCTGGTACAATAGGCTTTGCTGACCCCGATGACGTCCCGGATCTGCTGGGGGGCGACGCCCAGGCCCGTGCAGACCCCGGCAGAAATAGTGTTGGAAGAGGTGACGTAAGGAAAGGTACCAAAGTCTACGTCCAGCATGCTGCCCTGGGCCCCTTCCGCCAGCACGGTCTTTCCCTGCGAGAGCTTGTCATTGATGAAATATTCACCATTGATGATCTTGAACTGTCGCATGAAATCCAACGCCTCGAAGAATTCTTCTTCCCATTCGGACAAGTCTTCCTGAAAGTTAATACTATCCAGCAATTTCTGGTGCTTGAGCCGCAATTTAATATATTGGGTGGTAAAGGTCTTGTCCAGCAGGTCCCCTACCCTAAGGCCATTTCTGCCCGTTTTGTCCATATAGGCCGGGGCGATGCCTTTAAGTGTGCTACCGATCTTTCCTTCTCCTTTCGACATTTCCGATGCCTTGTCGAGCGCCCGGTGGGTCGGCAGGATGAGATGGGTACGTTGCGCGATATAGAGGTTTTTGCGGAAATCCACCCCGAAAGCCGCTACGGATTCACATTCTTTTTTCAGGGTGATAGGATCGAGTACGACCCCGTTGCCGATCAGGTTGACAGTCCCTTCGTGGAAGATACCGGAAGGAATCTGGTGGAGTACAATCTTTTTATCTTTGACATATAAGGTATGACCTGCATTGGGACCGCCCTGGAACCGGGCGATCAGATCATAGCGGGGAGCAAAAAAATCCACTATCTTTCCTTTTCCTTCATC
>PMUF01000218.1 GCA_003167015.1 Chitinophagaceae bacterium
CGGTACACTCTATTTTAGTGGCCTTTCCGACGGACACATTATTGCCCAGCCGTATCCCGCCGGAAGACAAAGCATCGATATAAACGTGATCGGCTATGGATACTCTTTGACCGAATGAGATCAAACCCTTGCACCGGATGGTCACCCTCCCGCCCACGAAAGGATAATGAGCCCGCCGGATAAAAAGCAACCTTCCCCTGAGTTTCATGACGATCCTTGAAAGAACGACCCTTAATAAATAGCCGGGCGGAACCCCGTCGTCTATCATATATGTCTCGCCTTTCATTCGGGAGATATAGGTGTTCAATGTTTTTCTCACAGTCATATTTCTGTAGGGGGAATAACTTTACATTAGGCTATCCCTTTGGACAGTAAATGTCTTTTCTTATAATACTTGATGATGAAAAAATAGATCACCAGGTAACATGCGTTGGCAACCAGCAACGTCGCTGCAGCACCATATATCTCGAATCTGGGGATCAAAGTCATATTAAGCGTGGTGCTGATGGCAGAGATTGCCAGCCCGGACCACAATATTAGGGATGTTTTTTCAAAATAGACCAGGTAATTGCTGTACAACATGGCCAGACAGATCACGATCTGGCCAGCCAGAAGCAAGGGCAATACATATACGATCGGACCATAACTTCCGGGGATAATGCTCAGACGCAAACACACGATCACTGCCAGCATGATGACCAGTGAGAGCCCCGTCAGTATCCAGACGAGGCGCAATACCATTTTCTTGGTCTTACCGAGATTTCTTATCAGGTCCTTTTCCTTAAAGAACAAAGGCAGCCAGACATTTTGCAGGGAATTGGAAAGTAGTGAGATGACGCTGGCGCACGAAAAGCCGAGATAATAGATCGACAACGTCTTATAACCGACATTCTTTTCCAGGTAGAACTTATCGCCGAAATTGATGATGATATTGAATACATTGGATAGCATTACCGGCAATCCCAGCTTCAGGCATTTGATCGCCAGCCGCTTGCCGGAAGAAGCTACCCATTGTCGGATGTAATAACGATAAAAGATGATCAGCAACACCCCTTCGACTACCCCGATCGAAATAAACCGGATGACGATGGCGTCTCTCTTTTTTAGGAAATAAAGGGCCAGGATGCTGATGACGTTGATCCCGATCACCCGGGAGAAACTGTATTTTTTGATCATATCGATCATCTCCACCGTGTAGAAATAGTTGGTCAGCATATAAGCAAAAAGGGACGTAAGGGTCAGCAGCAGCACCCAGAGCCGGTAGCGATCATAGTGGATGGCATTCTTGAACAACACAGAGACGGCATAATAGTCGAGACGAAAAATGTAGATAGGCACGACCAGGAAAATGCAGCTCCCGAATAACAGCATATTGATCGTGTAAAAGAGCTTTCCCTTTTCCGTGGGATCACGGTAATCATGGCTCAGCTTGCTTTGCGGAATATATAGCCCGAGGTTCAGCAGGATCGAGAAGGCATAGGTAATGGAAAGAATATAATTAAAAACGCCATATTCGTCCTGCGTCATCAGGTGAAGATAGATCGGCAGCAGGATGATCGCAGATGCCTTTACCAGTATATCCAGGGATAAGACGGTCAGGAGGCGTCTTAATAACAGGTTGTTCCTGAGCTTATTCCACTGCGTCGTTAAGAGATTGATAACAGCCATAATTAGGCCTGTTTGCACAGGCGCTGCAATATTACGCAAACCCCCTGATGATCGTATCGAAGATTTTGATTATGCCTGATTTTCAATATTTTTGGGCATGGAATGTAAAATTTGCCGGCATGAGACGGAGTTTTTATGGAAGGCTAGAATATTGGGCAAGTATGATATCGCCTACTATAAATGCCCTTTCTGCGCCTTTATCCAGACCGAGCAGGCATATTGGCTGGCAGAGGCATATGCCGGGGCCATTGCCGATACGGACATCGGGTATGTCACCCGGAACATTATGTACAGCAGGCGGGTAGATCGCATCGCGCGGTGGTCCTTTCCGGATGTCCGGCGATTCCTGGATTATGGAGGCGGATATGGACTGTTCGTCCGGCTGATGCGGGACCGGGGCTTTGATTTTTACCGGCAGGATTTGTATTGCGACAATATTTTCGCCCGTAGCTTCGATGTGGAGGACCTCCGCCAGGATGCGGATGGAAGGCGGTTTGGGCTGGTGACTGCTTTTGAAGTGTTCGAACACCTCGACAACCCGCGGGAAGAACTCGACCGGATGTTCGGGTATGCGGATTCCATCCTGTTCAGCACGGAGTTGCAGCCGCGGCAGCCGCTGAAGGATATCGGGGATTGGTGGTATTTTGCTCCGCATATGGGCCAGCATGTCGCCTTGTACAGCCTGCATACCCTCGAGACGATCGCGGAGGCTTACGGGTGTCATTTATATTCCGACGGCAAGACCCTGCATTTGCTGACAAAGAAGAAACTGTCTTTTAATACGGTGAAATGGGTCTCCCTCGCAGGCAGGGCTTCTGACAGGATATTCGGCAGGGATTTCCAACACAGGAAGAGCCTGCTGATGACGGATCTGCAGCGGATACAGCAGGGCAGCTACTGATTTCAGGGCTTGCTTTCCTGCAATAAAAGATCAAGGACGGAAAGGAGAGGGGGCGGGTCGGTGGACCGCATCATTTCCCGGATGATGGAATCCCGCCGGTTGAAAGAGGATCTGCGCGCATTTATTTTTGCGATTAATTTAAAGAGAAGGCCGGTATGGAATACTTCATCGCGAATGCTGTATTGAAGGATGCGGCGGGACAACCAGCCTGGTAAATGCAAGTCACGCACAGTCAGGTATACGCCGGCATAAAGAGCAAACGTATTCTGGAAATGGGTGAAGGGCACTTGTTTTGCTCCAATGTGGATTCCTGATTTTTCATCGATGGTAAAATGGGCGCCGGTTGGTGAAAGCGATGACGGACCGGCAGCAGCAGGTTGGTATTGGGCGGCATGCCAGCGACGTATGGACAGGGGATTCTGGATGAAATAAAACCTGGAATCGAATATCGAGGCGGCAGTCGCCTGCGGGATCTTTTGTGCGGAGACCAGGTATTCCAGCAGGTCCTGGTCGCTGCCAATAGGGTTCCGGTAGAGGGATTGATTGGCGAGCAGAAAATCCCGTTGGATACATTGATTTCTTTCGGCCCAGGCGAGGGCAGAGTAGCCGGTGATATCGTCATTCAGGGCTTTGAGGTTGTCTTCATACCGATCGAA
Organism: Chitinophagaceae bacterium; assembly: GCA_003167015.1. GTDB lineage: Bacteria > Bacteroidota > Bacteroidia > Chitinophagales > Chitinophagaceae > Puia. The sequence goes on from PMUF01000218.1 coordinate 3,226, forward strand.
CCAGCGCGGGTCGGCAATACTGACCAGTACGGGACAACCCTGAAGCATGAAGGTCTTTCCGGCAGTATCCGCGGCCAGTTCATCCAGGGAGGTATGGAGGACCACGTCGCTGTCGAGGTGCCAGCATTGAGTGTGCACAGGTGCCGGGGATCTGCCGGCAGACAACTGTTTGAGGGCAACCCACCGCAGAAGGCAGTTGCGCTCATAATGACTATAATGACTGTCGATGGTGGAATAGTCGCGAACGATGGTTTGGAAGGCCTCGCTGTAATCGACCAGGTCGAAGCCCAGCGATTCAAGAGTATGGATATAATCAGGTGAAAGGAGGTGCATGCCTTCGAGCATGACAATGGTCAGGCGCATAGCCGACCCATGATAACGTATGCTGGCGCCCAATGCCCCCAGGGGGACAGATCTGCGGAAAGCTTCTTCGCGGCCGGTACACCAGGCTGTCGTATAGAACATAGGCTAACTTATTCCGTTCATGCTTTTGTTTATGCGGGCTTAAAGTTTTTCCTGATGCTGTCAATGACTTTTTCAGGCCGAATCTTACGTAACAGGCCTATCGGGATGGTGTTAATATCCGGCAGGTGGCCCATACGGATTTGTTCGTCGATCTCATCGGGATAAATAGCCGTAAAATCAGCCGCTATTTCCCTTGGATATGGAGCGAACCTTCCATAGTAAAGGCCGCTGAACAGGCCGAATACCGGGCATTTTACTGCCGCTGCCATGTGTACGGCGCCCGTATCGACGCTGACCAGGCATTTTGCGGTTTTGAGGACGGACAGGAATTCCGGCAAGCTGGTTTTACCTGTCAGGTCGGTCACCGGGCGGCCAAAGGCCCGGATGAATGCGGCAGCCTCGTCTTTATCGCCACTTGAGCCGCAAACGACGGGCAGTAACCCATAGCTGTCCACGATGAAGTTGGCTACTTCGCAGAAATAGGCGATAGGCCAGTTCCTCTCTTTATTACCCGATCCGGGAAAAATAATAAAATAAGGAGAGGGTAGAGAAAATGCACCGGAACTGACAACGGCATCCATCCGGACCGAGACGGGCTCTATCGTGCTATGTACCAGTTGACCGATAAACCGTGCGTTTTTGTATGCTTCGAAAAGGGTCTGTTCGCCAGTGTCCGGCAGCTCGTCGTAAATATGTTTCGGTGTCAAAGCCTGCTCTACTTTAGATGCCGGCAGATGCTCACTTTTCATCCCGACCTTTCGGGCAGCTGTACTTACTGCTATCAGCAAGTCATCCACGCGCCAGGTTCTCGAATACACCAGGTTAATGGCATCGGTAAACCCGGCCTTTCTTACTTTCTTCAGGAAGACAAACCGGTAAGCCATATCCCTCCTGAATTTTTTTTTGTCCAGCCAGATCACCTCATCGACAATGCCGGTGTCATAAGCCTCGAAGAGTTCCCGGTAAATGCTGTTCCCTATAAAGGTTATCCGATGATCCTTGAATAAAGGCGATTCTCTGAATTTTCCCAGGAAATTCCTGACCAGCACATAGTCGCCTATCTCATCCGTCTTGACCAGCAACAGTCGCTGGCTTTTTGCTTTCGCAGGAATGCATTTGACCAGGTAATAAACTAATTGGAAGCTAAGTAGCTTGCCCACATCCTCCAACTCTTCCCTAAGCGCCATTTAGCCTTCTGTTTAACTCTGCAAAAAGAGCACATATAAATGCGATCAAAAAGCCCAGGAGCACAAATGCGATGATGGACATGGACTGGGAGATGACTTCGGGTTTTGCGGTGGACTTGAATCCCGAAACGGTCGACACAAGATGGGTGTCCGAGACTAATAAGACCGTGGTAGCCGCTCTTATGCTGTCGAGTACATAAGACTGCCGGTAGATGGACGCCGGATCGAAAGCATTATTATAGAAGGTAGTGGGTGATTTGAAAGCGGCGAGGGAATGCACGTATTCGTTTTTCAACGTATCCAGCTTGCCCAATTGCGCGTCGAGGAAGGCCAGCCGGTCTTCGTAGGCCTTGGTTTTGGCCGCCTTGAGTTGTTTTACATAGGGAAGATCATTCAGATAATTCACCAGCGCCTCCTGTAGCGTGTCCACATTATCTGGCTTTTTGAGGCTGACGACAATTTTAAAAAGCATGGCATTGGAAGTATCTTTCAACAGCGATTCGTTGAGGAAACTTTCCCCATAGATCTTGTTTATATTATCGGCCTGGTCATAAGGTATTTTTAGTTGGGTGGCAAGTGTCGACTTCGAATTTGTCATCACGAGGGTTTGCAGATCGGCCAGCAGCTCTTCGAACACTCTTTTGTTAAACTCCGAATACGACACTACCGTGGTTATTTTATAATTGCTTGACCCGGACATATGATATAGAAACCCGACCAGGCCGCCCGCCAGCATACCGATGAGTAAGAACGCCCAACTTTTTTTGATGACGAATCTGGAGAGCGCCAGCAATTTGAAGATCGCCCGCAGAAAGGCGGCAACGAACACTTTCAGGCCGGAAAGAGAAATATCATCTTCAGAAGTAAC
>PMUF01000659.1 GCA_003167015.1 Chitinophagaceae bacterium
GTGTACTGGGCAATGCCCATTCCTCGCAGGAACGGCAAATAGCCAAGGGCCAGATCGCGGCTGCGCCATCCGAGCAGTGTGGTGTCTACGGTGAGGACGATCGCCCGGCATCCGCATGCTTCGGCGCGTCTGACGAATGACAACACCAGGTCATCCGATTTGCTCCAGTACAGCTGAAACCAGCGAGGCGTGTCGCCCATTTCCGCTGCGCAGGCTTCCATGGGTGTGCCGGCCTGGTTGGAAAAGATAAATGGAATGCCGGTGTCCCTGCAGGCACGGGCTACCATTCTGTCCGCCTCGCGACAGATGAGGTCCAATGCGCCGATAGGCGCCAATAGTAAAGGGAATGGCAGGGGCATACCGAGTAAGGTAGAGGAGAAATCAGCCGACTCATTGGGGCGCATCATTCGGGGCCGGATCGCGACTTTTGAAAAGGCAGCTGTATTGGCGGCGATGCTGTTTTCGTTGCCGGCTCCGCCGTCGATGTAGGCCCAGGCATTTTCAGCCATTTTTTCCCTGGCCCGTTCACGCAGCGCATCCGCATGGAAAGGAATGAGCGGCTTTGCTCCGGACATCCCTTTCAGGTAGATCAGTCGCTGGCGGTCGAGGGCCTGGATCAATGGCATGATTTACGTTTTGGCTTCGCTGTAAATGTAATAAAGTATTTAATTGCATATTAACCGCTTTTGACTCGTTTTTTATAATGACTAAGGGTTATACTTGACTTCTCCCAGAAATTGATGAGTTGCAATATCATAATAGTAGGAGTTTGTTATCCAGGTCGACAATCCCGCCCCCCATGACGAGGCGCTTTGCGTCGAAACAGAAGTCGTTATTTCATATATTCCCTTAGCCGTGGTTGGATTATCGGTTTGGGCGCTACTGTGAAGGTCATTATATGTCGTAATAACCTTTTGTAAATCGTCAGCGGACATGCCGAGTTTTATCCCCTCAACGTACACTTGGGCTGCCAGTGCCATAGCCATTGAAAATTCTCCTTTTCTCCTTAATAAATCTATAAGAACCGCAAGTATTGTAGGGCCAGTAACAGTACCTTTTCCCACGTCTCCCAGTATTTTGAATCTCTCCGCCATGGCCTCCATTTCTTCCTGCACCTGTGGAAGATCGTTCCTGGCCTCAAGAAGTGTGAAGATTTTTTTCTCCTGCGTATAATACATGTCTCTTTCGTTCTGGATCTCGCCAAAGATCTGGCCATTAAACTCTCCCCCCTTTAAGGGTTTGCCAGGAGCCTTGATTACGATGGGTGGCAACTCCTTGTAAACGGGCTTTTTTGGAGGCGGCTTGATTGAAATGGGCGTAAGTTCGGCCGAATCGGCCAGGCCTGTAGGGTCGTTGTTTATAATTGGATTACCATGTACGAAAGCATAGCATGACGATTGATCTGATAAGCTGGCCAGTGGATCTATTTGCCCAAACCTGCCTGTCTGCTGATCATACATGCGATGCTGAGCATCATATAGCTCCAGGCCGCTGCCATCGCTGAATTCTTTATTCTGTTGCTCACTTGACGCGTTAAAGCGATACTTATTGTATTGACCAAACTGAAGCGCCTGCGAAGATATCCCGGCCATGGTGAGCCCGAAGGGATAGTAATGCTCCTCCTCCGTGATCGGCCCCCGGTTATACTGTATATTCAGATTATTGAAATATACGGTATCCTGGCTTTCATTACTTAAATAAATATATAAATAGCCATTATTGGGCATTGAAGCCGGCAATGTTGCCTGCATTTCCTGTTTACTTTGGCCAGCTGCAATTTGCGGGATTTGCGTAGTACCTCCTTCGACAAAGTTCAACTGATTATCAAACAACACCCAGTTTAGAAAAGCCTTGGGCTGCGCTGTATTGTATTCCGTATTCTCATCGCTGGTGACAAACGTACTCATGGCTACCGACAGCGCTGAGTTGATTGGCGATATCCCACCACCGAATTCCGTTCCGCCCTGACCCAATACGTCATTACTGAGTGTCGACAAAAGGTCATTGACAATGGGTGTTTCATTACTAGGTGGCGGTTGTACCGCACCCTGGTACCATCCCCAGACATTGGCTGTGATCATATCCCGGGCCATGACCTTGAGTACAATGGAAGGGCCAATCCGATTACCGCCAGTTCCGCCAAATAGTTTGCTGACATAATGATTGGTCGTATCCCCGCCACTACTGGGCTCAAAGCCGACCGGGGTCGGAGACTGCGTAGTGCTGACATTATTAAATAAAGAGTCTTCTATTGAAGCATTCTTAGGTTCCATGGTAGCAACGTAAATAGCGGTGTCATGTTGTTCCGTCAACACTATCCGGGTATCGTTCAAGTGATCCCTGATGAAGTAATCAAATACCAGTCCGCTGGATGCCGTTCCCGTAGCCTGGCTCACGGTATTAAAATACCTGGCCCTTCCTTCCTCATGGGTCATAAACTGCAGGGTATCGCTGTGGTAAATAAAGTTGCCGATATAAGTGGTCGTATCTGCCTTGCCGCCTTTGGTTGAGTCTATGACGATTTTTTGTTGTTTTACACCTCCGGCATCATATACATAGTTGATAACGCCCTTGCCTTTCATATGGATATATTCCGGCAGGTTCAGATAGTTATATCGAATACTGTCTATCCCTTTATTTTTGTCTATTTTAAGGTTGCCCACGGAATCGTAGGCGTAGTCATTGCCAACGGTATTACCATCCTGGAAGTCGCCCAGGTGATAGCTGGAATCTACGGGAGCTGCATCGGTGACTGACTGAAGTTGATTGCTGGCGGCATTGTAGCTGTACGTCAATTGATCGATATAGTTGGAACTGGTGCCTTCCAGTCCCCGCTGATTCATAGTCAGGATATTCCCGTTGGCGTCGTAGCTGATCTGAGGCACGCTGAAGTCGACGTTGCCACTCGCAGCGAAACTGGTCCCGTTACCGGTGCTGTTTTGTGTAAAGCTGGCGGTAATCAACCTGTTCATATTATCGTAGAGATAGCCATAGGCCCTGGTTGTGTCGCTGCCGGCTGATTTCCATTTCATTCCTGAGATATTTCCATTGTACTGAGGTGTACCAAAACCGTAGTCATAGTTCAGTTCTTCTCCAAAGTAATGACCGGCCGTCCCTGCGGTAGAGAGATAAGGCAGGTTGATACCTCGGAGCCAGCCCCGGATATTGTAGGTATAATTCAGGGATTCCATTTGATTACCCAGGTTTTTTTGCAGCAATCGGCCCAGCGGATCATAGATCAAACTATCGATGGTCTTGTTTAAGCCGTTATCATCCATTTGCTTGGTAGTTTTCAGGATTCGGTTCATGTGGTCATAGGTGATCGCCGTAAGAGCGGTAGTACGCGGGGTCAGTTTGCTGACGGCGTTGTTGTGCCGGGTATAGGAAGAGAGGGGTTTCCCGCTAAAATCATATAGGATTGTCGTCGTATCGCTGCTGCCGGTAATATTGCTGTCGATGGTTTGGATCACCCTGCCCTTTTCATCATAATAGGATATTTTAGTCAGCCACTGGGTCGTCGGGGCCTCCAAAACCCGGTCCCGGGTAATAGTGGTCAGACCCCTGGTTTGATTGCTTTTAGTAACCGGGTCGGGGTAACTGTTGGTGTAAGAAATGAGCTTACTTACGTCGGCTATAGTAAAAGAAGGTACGCTCACCTGTGTATAAGTATCATAATAGGTCTGAGTGTTCAACGTAAAGCTCTCCGGATAATTCTGGTCATTGTTCTCGTTTTGTTGCATCTGGTCCAGCGTATAGGCGGTAGTGGCAGAATAAATACCCGACTGTATTGATCTTTCCAGGGTATCATATTTGATCACCGTCCATTGGTTCTGGCTTCGAAGGTTTCCATCCTGCATCAGTACCAGTAGGTCTTTCGAATTATATACTCTATACATCGGTGCTGCGTCAGGGTTCTTTTGCAAGATCATCCTGTTCTTTGAATCATAAGCATACTGAAAGCAAAGGTTCGTCGCACTGGCCAGATTCCATCCGGTATTGCTGATCGCTGCAACGGCCTTCGGGGGAATCACCGAGCGAAGATTATTTAGATCGTCATACACATAATACGTACATAGCCACCCATCATGCCCGACTGAGGGACTGACGCTTTCCTGGACTTTTTTCAGGACGACCATGCCATCGATATCTTTGTACACCCGAATAATATTTCCATTTTCATCGGTGGTTTGCGTAACATATAGCGTCCCGGGAGCGAAGGTTGTTGTGGATGTCGGGTAATCCGTCTCCCCATACGTAATTGTCCAGATACGCACCCCTTCTGCTGCCGTGTTCACAAGATAATTCATAGCCGTTCCCCGGTTACTGCCGGTCCAACTGTTACCTGGAGCGGTCACCAGGAGCACCCGGTTCAATGGCGAGGCCTCATAAGTGGTATTGGTGTAGTAATAGCTGTCTGTGTTGTTCAAATAGGTATTATAAAATGCCGGTTGCTGGGTATTTGAATTGTTACGGAAAGTTCCCGTACTCAGGTTATCACTGTAAGGCAGGTATTGCTGGGTGACCCTTCCAAAGGGGTCATAGAAAGTGTTGCTGATTATGTCCGATTGGCTGGGGCTTCCTTGCTTGTCTATTGCCTGCAAATCCCTACCCAATCCATCATAATACACGGTAGCCTGGTGGGCCTCGTAAGGACTAGATAACCCATCAGCTGTAACCGTATCGGTGACTCCGGGTTTTGTTATTATCCGGGTAACAATGTAGTTCAGGCTGTCGGGGGACCCGCTGTAGCTGATTGCCGTCATTGTTACTAATGCAGCCGTCCCCGCAGGTAAAGTGTCCGTACCCGGCGTATTACTGTTTGGAGCCACTGTAAAGCTGAGCACATTGGAAGTTGCCGATATGCCATTGCTGGTGACGGTCAGCTGGATATAAGTATTTGAATAAAGATTCCCGGGATCAAAAGGAATACTCGTTGCACCTGCGACAGGCAGCCAATGAACATTATCCGAAGAAGTATCCCACTGGTATGTATACGTTCCATTGCCACCCGTGGCCGAGGTACTGTTGATATCGCCGGGATCACCTCCATAGGGCAAAGAGGTAGCCCCTGCACTGACGACACCCGAAATCAATTGCGGATAGACCGTGACCGTAGCGGTAGCCGAAGTCACGCTGACCCCATTACTGGTCGATACCAGGTGATAATATGTTGTAGCCGTCAGCGTGCCCGGAGCGTACGTTAGGCTGGTCGCCCCGCTGATGGCCGTCCAGGTACTACCATTCGGTGAGATGTACCACTGATAAGTGTATGTCCCATTTCCTCCGGTCGCGGCTGTAGCTGTCAGCGAAGCAGCTGCTGTATTATAATTGATCGTCTGGTTGGCCGTACTGATCGTGCCACTCACCAATTG
>PMUF01000294.1 GCA_003167015.1 Chitinophagaceae bacterium
TGTTTCGCAAGAGCGTCTATCCTACCCGGGGCATTATCTATGACCGGAAAGGGCGGGCCATCCTCAACAATACGATCCTTTACGATCTGATGGTCACCCCCGCCCAGGTCAAAAATATAGACACGGCCTATTTCTGCCAGTTGGTGAATATCGATACAGCCGAATTCCGCAGGCGCATCCTCGACGCCCGCATCAAGAACGGCCCCTTCCGGCCGACGATCTTCGAAGATCTCCTTCCACCGGATATGTATGCCCGCCTGGAAGAGAACCTCTGGAAATTTCCGGGATTCAACCTGCAGGAACGTCCTGTCAGGGTCTACCCGTTCGATGCGGCTGCTCACATTATGGGCTATGTCGGCGAGGTGGACTCGGCCATCCTGCGCCGGTCTAATAATTACTATCAGCTGGGTGACTATGTCGGGCGCAGCGGACTGGAGCAGTACTATGAAAAAGAGCTGATGGGCCAGCGAGGCATCGAATTCTGGATCAAGGACAACAAGAACAGGCTGGTGGGTCGTTATCAAGACAAGGCCCTGGATACACCCGCTATCGCCGGGAAAAACCTCAACACCTATATGGATATCGAGCTGCAGCAGCTGGCCGAACGGCTGCTGTCAGGAAAGACCGGCGCCGTCGTTTGTATCGATCCCAAGACCGGCGGTGTCCTGGCCATGGCCTCCGGCCCTACCTATGACCCCAATAGCCTGACAGGCCCCGACAAGCAATCCAACTATGCCCGGCTGGCACTGGATGTATCGGGACCGCTCCTGAACCGGGCTATAAAAGGCCAGTATCCGCCCGGGTCCACCTATAAACCGCTCGGCGCGTTGATCGGTCTGGATGAAGGCGTCATTACACCAGCCAGCGGAATCGACTGCCGGGGCTTCTATTATGGCTGCGGCGAAGTGCGGCGATGTGACGAAAAAGCGCCCGGCCATGCCGCCAATCTTCGGCTGGCCATTGCGCATTCTTGTAACTCATTCTTTTACAATGCTTTTCGCCTGGAAGTCGACGATCCTGTCTTCCACAGTCCGCGGATTGGCCTGATGAAATGGAAGGAATACTTGAACGGCTTCGGCCTGGGACACCGACTGGGCATTGACCTGCCCAGTGAAGATGGCGGCAACATCCCGGATACCTCCGCCTATGACAAGGATTATCACCGCTCCTGGAATTCATGTACCATGGTGACCATTGGCATCGGTCAGGATAAGATGCAGGAAACACCGCTGCAGATCGCCAATGCGATGTGTATTGTCGCCAATAAAGGCTTCTACTATACTCCCCACTTCGTCAAAAATATCGAGGCGGCAGCTGAGGACGACACTTTGCTAAGCCGGTTTCATGAAAAACATTCGGCTGTTTCTCATATTTCCGATGAAGACTATGAAACGGTGCAGAGCGGGATGCAGGGCGTGACGGAGATCGGTACCGGCACGATAGCCCGGATTCCGGGCATCAATATGTGCGCAAAAACGGGTACCGCTGAGAATAAAACAGTCGTCGACGGCAAAGTCCTCAAGCTAAGGACACACTCCATCTTTGCCTGTTTCGCACCCCGCGAGAATCCGAAGATTGCAGTAGCGGTTATCGTCGAGAACGGCGGCTATGGCAGGGATGCGGCTGCACCTATCGCCTCGCTGCTGGTGGAGAAATACCTGAATGACACTATCGCAACGGACCGTCTGCATATAGAAGACGAAATGACGAATAAGAATACGATGCCCGGCTACCTGGTCCGGCGTCAGTACAAGGCCGATTCTTCCCGTGCTGCCGACTGGGCGCGTCAGAGCGGTGACAGTACCCGGTGGATAAAATACCAGACGCCTTCCTTTCGGTCTATGATGCTGGATACGTCCTACAATTCCAAAAGCCCGCTGTATGCCAACTTGCATAAGGCTCCGCCATATAAGAGCGCCCTGGCCGAACGTTTAGCCCGGATCAGGGCACAGGCCGCCGCACAGCAACATACGACCGACAGCAGCCAACAAAATCAGAACCGTATCCCGGACAGCAGCACAGCGCCGGCGAAGCCGTCACCGGTTATCCGGCCTCGGCCAGTGGATACTGCTATCAAAAAGGCGCCGCCCCGAACGCCCGTCAAAGAAGATTCTATTCATAAAGATTCTACCCGCTAATACTATGAGTCAGAGAAACCCCACCATATCGAAAGGCGTTGACTGGTCATTGGTCTGGATCTGGTTCATCCTTTGTTCCATTGGCATCACCAGCATCTTCGCCGCGTCCTGGCATGAAGGCGACAATATTGTGCAGGGGTTTATTTCATTGAAAACGGATTATAGCCGCCAGCTGCTGTTCTTTGTCATCGCCGGCATTGTCGGCACTTTTATCCTGCTGACGGATAGCAAATTTTTTACCGCGACGGCAAATTTGGGTTATGCATTTGGGATATTTTTGCTGTTGCTTGTATTCCCTTTTCACTCCCGGGTGAAGGGTACCGAGTCTATCATCCGGTTCGGGAGCGCCTTCCAGCTGCAGCCGGCGGACCTTTGCAAGTTATTTGTCAACCTCGCCCTGGCGAAGTATTTGTCCCGTGTGGAGACCAACTTCACCCGACCCCGTTCGCAGCTGATCGCAACCGTCATTGTCCTTGTACCGGCCATGCTCAGCATCATGCAAAAAGAGACCGGCCTTGCCCTGGTCTATTTCTCTTTCTTTCTGGTGATGTTCCGGGAGGGGCTTCCCCCTTCCGTACTGATCATCGGCTTTTCTTTTTCAGTTCTTGTCGTGGCCACGCTGCTGATGGAGCCCAATACCCTGGCGCTCGTGCTCACCGGTATTGCTATCGCAGCTATCTATTTTCTCCGCAGAGTTATCAAGCGGAACCGTGCCGTCCTGTTTTTGATTATCGGCACCTGGTTTGTCTGTGTAGGGGTGCAGCGGTTCGTCGTTCCCTTTGTCTTCGATCACGTCTTCCAGCCTTACCAGGTGAAGAGGATCTACGATGCTATTGGCAAGGACTATGTGCCTAAAGATCAGGCTACGGAGGTTGCCCTGGAAAACGAAGTAAAGACCAGCGGAAAGAAAAAGGACAATAACTACAACGTTAAGCAAAGTAAGATCGCTATCGGTAGCGGTGGCCTCATCGGGAAGGGTTTGCTGAAGGGTACGCAAACGAGATATGATTTTGTGCCGGAACAAAAGACCGACTTCATTTTCTGTACGATAGGCGAAGGCTTTGGGTTTACGGGCAGCATTATCTTCCTCGGCATTTATGTCCTTTTGCTGATGCGAATCGTCACCATTGCGGAACGACAGCGCAGCGTATTCAGCCGCGCCTATGCCTATGGCGTTGCCAGTGTTTTCTTCTTTCATATCGTCATCAATGTCTGTATGACGATCGGGCTGGCTCCCGTTATCGGTATTCCCCTGCCCTTCGTCAGCTATGGGGGGACCTCTCTGCTAACGTTCAGTATCATGCTTTTCATCCTTGTCCGGCTCGACGCCGACCGGCAGATGGTGTTGCGGTAGGGCAGGACGGGCCACGGGCCCGTCGGCCGAAGGCCCATCATTAGCCGTNNGCCGAAGGCGCCTTCACCATTGACAAGACCAAACGTTTCGTCCCTTTCGATACCGCGCAGGATGACCTGCAGCAACGACCGGTGGGCAGCTTGCTGGTAGAAGTGCAACCCTTTGCCGTCGTTACTTCCGACGATATCCTGGTGATTGATACGGGTCTGGGCTTTGAAAAAGACGGGCAACTCCAGATCCATTCCAATTTGTGGCAGGCCGGCATCGATCCTGCAAAGGTCACTAAGGTGCTGATGAGCCATCTGCATAAGGACCATGCCGGCGGAATTGGTTCCCAACAGCTCTCTTTTCCCAATGCAAAATATTATGTCCAGCGACGCGAGTTGGCATACGCTTATGAAAAGGGCCCTTCCTCTTATATGACGGACGAACTGGAATGTCTCAAATCCTCTCCTCAGCTGGTATTGCTTGATGGAGATGGCGTTCTCGACGGCTATATCCGTTATACCGTCACGGGGGCACACTGCCCTTTTCACCAGGTGTTCTGGATCGTTGACGGTGGTGAAACGACCTTCTTCGGCGGCGACGTCGCTCCGCAGCTACAGCAGATGAAAAGCCGCTTTGTTGCGAAATATGACTATGATGGAAAACTGGCGATGGAACTGAGACAGGAGTGGTGGCACAAGGGGCAGGAGGAGGGGTGGACCTTTCTGTTCTATCACGATGTGAAGACACCGGTCTTTGGGCCTTCGAGCCCGCGCTGAGCGCGGCTTACATTAAAATGGCATTAAAGAAAAAAGGCCTGCCCTGGAAAGAGCCGGCCGTTGCTAACCTATGAAAAACACCAAGTTCAAATATCGTTATTCAGGTCGCTATTGATAAAATTTATTCGGTCAACGGGCCAAAAGTCAGGGTCTATGGGCCTTGAGGCGTAAGCCCACCGGGGGGCGGAACACCGCCTGGATAACCATTCCGCTGTCTGCGTAACATCTCCTGCTGGACAAGTCTGTTAAAATCTATTTCGGCCTGGAAAAAATCATTGATCTTTGGCGGCGGGATCGCCTTCAGAAATTCCACGCTGTATTTCTTCTTTATATTCAGCAATGCTTCTTCCTTGGCTAATTCGTTGCGGTTGGGGTCGTGACGGAAATTAAAAATGACTTGCCGGACCTCCTCCGAATACAAGTTATAGATAGGCCAGAACTTTTGCGCTTCCTGAGGCGTCAGCTGCAACCGGGTCGTGATGAAACCAGTCTTCATAGCTTCCAGTTGACCAGCCATGTTGCGCTTCTGGCCTTGCGACCATGCCGGTTGGGCCAGCCAACAGAGGATTACCAATACGGAAAATAATTTTTTCATTGTTACGTCTAATTCGTTGCAATGTCATTTGCTCTTCCATGCTCTTCCATATATTGCTGCAATTCCCCGTCAGGCACGTCCCCCAGGAGCGTTTTGATATCACTGTCATTCATGTCCAGCGTGGCGGTATTGTTCGACACAGGTTCCGCCAGACTGGAATTCTGATCATCCATGTAGTCCAGGATCTCCTGGTCGCTCACTTTGTGAAGGCCCTGAGATGTATTTTGCGCCAAGTCGACCGGTGCCAGTTGCTCACCCTCATCGGTCCTGGTCATGCTGGTGTGCAGTTGCGGCCAGCTAAACACCAGTATCAGACATGCTGCGGCTGCTACACTGGCATACTTCCACCAATGACTTTTTACCGATTTTCCCTTGCTTCCGAACGCAACGACTTTTGCACCGGCTCTTTCACGGATAGCCTTCTCTGTTGTTGCTGCCGGAAGATAATCAAAATATCCCTCCGGCACGAGGTAGGTTGTTTTATCTTTCAGGACGGACAATATAGGCGATACTTCTGCAAAATAGCCTTCCGGCAGCCGGTAAGGGGTTTCCCTGCCGATCCGGCTAACGATAGGAGAAAGCCGGGCCAGTTCTTCCTGAACGCCCTCCCCCAACAAGTCATTCTGCACCAGGCCAGCCTTTATCCGGCCCAGCACCTGTGAGGCAAGGTTATCAAAATATCCTTCAGGAACACTGAATATCAATGATTTAGGAAGATCGACCGCCGATTCATCATGAATGGCCATCCTCGCGACCCGGTTCAGGACTTCCCCCAGGATCAACGGAGCCAAACCTTCGAAATAACCTTCCGGCACTTCATAAGGCATTCGCCTGCCAATCCCTTCTACCAGAGCGCTCAGCGACCTCAATTCATCCAATATGTCATTCTTCGCTTGCATCTATTTTCAGACCCCTTTGGTTAATTAAAGTTTAATGATTCAGGATATAATCCTCGATTTTTTTGACTGCATGATGATAGGAGGCCTTTAGCGCACCTTCGGAAGTATCCAGGACACGGCTCATTTCCTCGTACGGCATTTCATCGTAGTAGCGAAGGGTAAATACAACTCTTTGTTTATCAGGAAGTTGTTGAATTGCAAGCTGGAGTTTCCACTCCAATTTATTAGGGTCGAAGTACTTATCGGCAATAACCTTGTTACTGAGGCCGGATTCCGTCTCGTCAAGGGAGGCGGTAGCCTTTCTCTTTTGCTGTTCAAGATAGCTGAGGCACTCATTGGTGGCGATCCGGTACAGCCA
>PMUF01000004.1 GCA_003167015.1 Chitinophagaceae bacterium
GGACCTTCCTACTTTGCCTTATTCTGGTCAATCTTGCCCATTGGCAGACTTATGGGCAGACCGCCATTCCCGGCTGTACGACACCCTACTATAAAGGGAACTACTCCCCGCCGTTGGATGGCAGCGTCGGTCTTCAATCCATGGCGCAGAGTGCTGATGCGTGCGTATATTTGGGTTGCACGAACAACCAGACGTATTCGATCATTAAGCTCGACTCCTTCGGCAATATGATCCGAAGCACCTCCTATACTCCTTCAGGCTTTAACACCTGGAACCCGCCCGGCAAGACGATCGTAGATGCTGACGGCAACCTGTTCTCTGTCATTTTTAATAACTATATTCTCAAGACGGATACGGCAGGCAATATCTTGTCGGGTAAGCAAATGTCTTTCTTCGGCAACATATCTGGCTTCAACCTTGCTGATCTGGGAATGCTGGCGAACGGTGACAAGGTATTCCTATACGCTGGTTATGACGGTGGCTATGAGGACGAATTTGTGGTGGTCACTTCACCCGATGCTTCGGTGATCCTGTGGACGAAATATCTCCCAGGGTGGACATACAGTAATTCTTCCGGCTGTATACTGGCAGATGGTAACAAGGTCATCGTCGCCCTCAACGTCACCGGAAGCGTTTATTACCCGAACGGGAGTGTCATCTTCGCGCTGGATGGCGGTACGGGTACGGTATTGCAACAACGCTGGTTCTCTCAGATACTGACTTTTAATCATATTTCGCGATATAATACGGGGTACATTTTCAGTGGCGACACCTATGCTCAGAGCAATCTGTCCTTCTATGTCAGAACCGATACCTCATTGAATACGATAGCTGTCAACAGTTTTCCGGCTTATTCCATCAGCTGGCCGTACGGCTTTCCTTTTATTTTCCAGGCGCAGGCGGATGGATCGGTCTACGGCTTTTATTCAGGCGGTTCCATGACACTTTTCCTGATCAGTCCCGGCGATGCGATCCAATGGGCCAGCGGCCTGTTTGGTTTTTACCAGGTTCCCGTGGCGCTGGTCCTGAACCCTACCGGCATTTTCATCGGTACAGACTGGACGGCAACTGACGTGATCACCGGCGGGACGATTTCGGCCATGCAGCTGTATAAATCCAGCTATTCGGGCTATTTTCCTCCATGCACTAACCCGACTCCGGCTACGATGCAAATGGCCTCTTATGCATTGACGCCGACTTCGCCTATCATATCCATACGGGATACAACCGGAGTGAGTATATCGACTTATACGTTACAGCCAATAACCGGACCGACACTTGTCGGTAACACGTGTACGGGCACTCCCTCTTGTAATAATCTCCAGATCACGGGCACTCCCAATGTCTGCACGGGCAGCGGGACATTCACAGGTGTTACAAATGGCGGATGCTCACTGCCACTCACATGGTCGGTCACCGGCGGACCCGGCACGGCCAGCATACAATCGCTCAGCAACAATGGTGTCTCGATCAGTTTCAGCCAGGACGGCATCTATCAGGTAAAAGCACTTGTCAGTACCAACTGCACTAATTTCGGGGATAGCCTGCTGGTACATGTCAGCTCCGGAGCACATTTGTCGCTGGGGAATGATACCACCCTTTGCGCCGGTAATTCGCTGGTGCTGCATGCCGGTAACAATTTCAGCTCGTATACCTGGCAGGACGGTTCCACCGACTCTACCCTACTGGTGACCACACCGGGCCAATATACCATTACAGCCGTGGATTATTGCGGAAATTCGTCCAGCAGCAGCATCAACGTATCCTTTCTGCCGCCGCTGACCAACCCGTTTGCGACCAATGTCACCAAATGTCCCGACGATACCCTGAGCGTGGCTGTTCCATCCGGATTCGACAGCGTTTACTTCCTTTCTCCTGCGGTAAATGCCCGCATATGGAATGACTCTATACAATTCTTTAACCCCGGCGTGGCCAGCTATACCCTCCAGGAAAGGGATGATCATGGATGTACGGTCAATTCAACGATTGCTGTGCAAGTCTATGCTGAGCCTCCGCTGCAGATCGGCGATGATACGACCATCTGTGCCGGAGATTCCGTTCTGTTGGATGCGGGGACCGGTTTCAACAGCTATGAATGGAGTACGGGCAGTCAAAACCAAGCCATCTGGGCCGTTGCAGGAGGGTCTTATTGGGTGCATGCTGCTGCCAATGGGTGTATCCTGCGGGACAGCATGGTCCTGGCAACCTGGCCAATTCCGGTGGTGAATCTCGATGCCGATACCCTGCTTTGCACCGGTACTACAAAGGTACTATCTGCCGGTAGCGGGTTTGTCAGTTACCTGTGGAATGATGGACAAACAGCCGCTACATTGAGTGTCAGTTCACCGGGACAATACTGGGTGGCTGTGACGGACGTACACGGTTGCTCTGCCGCCGATACCGTCAACATGGTGGAAAAACCATGCTTAACAGGCTTGTATATTCCTAATGCATTCACTCCCAACAACGATGGAAAGAATGATGTTTTCAGACCCCTGATCTATGGTAATGTCGTTCAATATAAATTCACCGTTTTTAATCGCTGGGGTCAGGAAGTGTTTGAATCTGCTGAACCGATGAAGGGATGGGATGGGACGATCAGGGGCACGCCTCAACCCGATGGCGCATATGTCTGGTATTGTCGTTATCAGCTGCAGGGGGAGGCGGTGCAGACACAAAGGGGGACTGTGCTATTGATACGATGAATTCGTTGGATTATATTTTGCCAGTAAAAAAAGAGCCAGTGACACAAGGCAAAGCCAGAGGATCAGCCAGGGTGAAAACAACAGCAATTTGTCTGTTGCTTCGCTGACCGCATTACTGTGCCCTGTCACTCTTTGTCCTATCCAGCCCAGTGCTGCCAGCGAAACCAGGCTCGCAAAAATATTCTTTATGATCCTGAACCAGGGCGTTTGACTCATGATGATGAACCAGGGGATGGTTATGGCGATAACCGCGAGCTGCATGGCTTCAATCCCCAGGTTAAAGCCGAGGACGCTGAGCGCAAGGTCCATTGATTCCAGGTGCAGGTTTTGCAAGGTTTGTGAAAATGCCAGGCCGTGTATCAAGCCAAACCCCAAGGCGATGAAAATTTCTTTCCCGTAAAACAGTGGGGTCATGGCGTGGATCGCTGAAACCAGGATGGACACCGCTATGGTAATCTCAATGAGCTGGGCGGGGATCTTTACCCACCCTAGAATACCGATCAACAGCGTGATAGAATGCCCGATGGTAAATGCCGTGATGACATTCAGCAACCTGATGACGCTATATTTAAGTCCCCCATATACCGTCCACTTTTTGTTGCTGACGAGCAGGCAGGCAGGTAACAGCAGGGTAATGATGAACAGCAGGTGGTCCGTTCCGGTTTTTATGTGTTCCATACCCAGCCCAAACATACTGATAAACCCTTTCCAGCGACTGCCTTTTTCCAAACTGACTTCAAAGGGCATGATCGTCATGGTCCGCATATCCCTGCGGATAACGCCTACTTGAACCGCGGTGTCGGTGACAATGCCATTCTCCCAATCATTCCGAACGCTCACGAGCGCGAAGTGATTGATCACCTGGTGCATCACCACATCATAGTGCAGCATGAACTTCCGGGTGTCTTCGTTTTTATTAGGCACTATATTCAAGAGCACCCTCAATTCCCAAAACGGCGGACCGCTCAATACCTGTGTTCCCTTGTCCATATACATGCCTGCGATGTCAATACGCCAGGGTTTTTCAATATTGATGTAGGCATAGATATGGTCATTTATATAGTTCCTTAACGCATCTCCATAGTCCTCAACAATGGTGGCAGGATTTTTTGAAATATTCGCGTCAAAAGCCAATGCCAGTTCCGGGATGGGAATTTGCAACTCCATACCTACCCGATTTGTATTGATATCCAATAAAATATTGGTGTTGGGTGCCTGGTGCGCCTGGCTGATTCCCGGTATTAACATCGGGAAGAACAGGAAAAGTAGCCGCCACTTCCCATGACGGCTACTTGTTTTTGCTGGTTTATTCATAGTTCCCCTTTAAAGCCCGATATAATCTCTTGAATGGTCTCTGAATACACTGTGGTAGTGGATCTCGCTAGGATATACGACACCGGTCTGGCAAATGAACTCTATCCAGATGCTTGGTCCGTCTATGCGGACATAGTCCGTATTGGTGGTAAAAAATGAGCTGGCGCTACCGGATACGCCGCTGGTATTGCTGGCGTAGGATACGTAGGTATCGGCCAGCTCGTTCGTATAGATGGTCATGAATGCTGCAGCCGATGTGGAATCCAGGTCTTCCACCCAGCGTTGCATGGCCAGTAGTACGTTGGCCTGTTCCGTGCTGCCCAACTGGCTTACCTCGATACCTACCTTGGTAGTGGGGAAGGTGTTGGTCGTAGAACCGGGTATCATCAGGCAATCGGAGTAGCTACCCGAGATCTTGGCGCCCGACAGTTCCGTGCTGGTGAAGGATGCGAGCAAGTTGGCCATGGCCGTCTCTTCATCTGCCAGCGGAGTGATCACGGTGCCGTTCGCATTTGTCCAATATTTTGGCTCGATGCCCTGGTGTGACGGGGTTATGCTGACCACTGACCCTGCGTCATAGGTAATATTACCTGCATAGTGGTGACCGCCGAACTGCAGCATCCATTTCCCCGTGGTGCTGGGTGTGCCCAGGAAACAGATCACATAGTTGCCCGGTCCATAGCCGCCGCCTGCCACTGTGTATAACAGGCTGTCGGTATTATTGATCTTGCTAAACTCATCATAACCCTGATCTGTCGTGGTACTGGTTGCAGCAGCGATCACTGCTTTGGCGGCGGCCAGCTGGGTGGAGGTCAGGCTGCTGAATGGGATCCCGTCGCGGCAACTCAGACCGCAGGGCAGGTTGCTCCATAGTTTCGCATTGGCCAAATCAAGGGTTTGTATGACGGAATCCTGTTGCGCGGTCGACAGGGTCGCCAAAAATGCATTGGCAAGGCAGACCACTTTTGCCACACCGGTTTCGCCGGAGCAATCGCTTGTCGTTGTGGTATCGGTGGTGGAGGTAGTGGTGGTGGTACTGCTGGTGCTTTTCTTACAGGCGATGAGGACGGCTGCGGTAATCAACGCAACCATCATACATAACAAAAGTGTCTGTTTCATCAGGTGTGTTGTTAGTTCATTATAGGGTACGTGATTCTAATGACGGGCGTCATTGTCCGGGGGGGGAATGTGGTCAATTTGGGGGATTCCGGGGTGAAAAGGGGAGCGGGGGGCGGCGACGGCGGCTACGGGTGGGAGCGGCCGGTTTTATTCGTTTTTCAGGCTTTTTACGGGATCGGCCATTGCTGCCCTGATCGCCTGGGTACAGACCGTGATCAAGGCGATCATCAATGTTGTCAGCCCGGCGATAACAAAAACCCACCAGCTGATGCTGATACGATACGCAAAGCTTTCGAGCCATTTATTCATTGCCCACCAGGCAACAGGAAAGCCGATCAGGGTGGCTATAAGCACCAGCCGAACGAATTCTTTTGACAACATGGCCACGATGCGGCCCACGCCGGCACCCAACACCTTGCGGACGCCGATCTCTTTGGTACGCT
>PMUF01000009.1 GCA_003167015.1 Chitinophagaceae bacterium
GGCGTCGAGGGTGCGGCTGACGGCGGCGCAGATCACTTTTTCGTCGATATCCACGCCTTCGTCCACACTTTTCATTAATAGTGTATACAGGCCATCCTGTTTTCTGAAGTCATCGACATTTCCGACGGCGGTGGATTTGACCATGACCACGCAGCCATTGAACTGACCGGCGTTATTGGCCTTATCGATGAAATAGTCGATCAGTCCGCGGATGAATACGCCAGTGCCGAACTGGAGGACTTTTTCCGGCAGGTTGAAGACGCGGGGGGCCGGCCGGCGCAGGGACGGGTGTGAGGGGATACGGGCGAGATTTTCTTTATTGAGTAGCATAACGGATGATTTTGAGATTAAGCATGGTGCCATGACCGGGGCAAAGCGGGTCGCAATGACCCGCGACCATGGGCGTCAGTTTTCTGCTACGTCGATCATGACCTTGACGGCCTGGTCGGAGTGAGCCTCGATGAATTTATATGCTTCATGATATTGTTCGAAAGGGAAATGCCGGCTGATGAGTGGTTCGGTTTTGATAATGCCTTTGGCCGTCCAGTCGACCGCTTCCAGGTAGTCTTCGTGGCGGTACATCATGCTGCCCAGTACGTTGAGCTCATGTTCGCCGAGAAATCCCATATTGACCACCGGATTGCGGACATAGACACCGATGATGACCACTGTACCGCCGTTTTCCACGCCCGCGATGAGGTCCGTGAGGGCAGGTTGTGCTCCGACAGCTTCGAAGCCCACCTGGAAGCCTTCCGATCCGAAGGCTCTTTTTGCGGCATCGGCGAGGGTTTCTTTGGCCGTGTTGGCCGTTTCGTGGATACCGCATTGGCGGGCGATGTCGAGTTTACTGTCCACCAGGTCGGTGATGAGGACTTTTTTAGCGCCCCTGGCGACGGCGAACTGCGCGACGAGGTTACCGATCGTGCCGGCGCCGGTGACGACGACGTTCTTACCTTCCAGGCTGCCCGGGCGGCGGGTGGAATGTGCGCCGACGGCGATAGGTTCGATCATGGCCACCTGGTCATAGCTCATACTGTCGGGGATATGTACCGCACGGTCTTCCGGGATGATGAAATATTCCTGGGCGCTGCCTTCCGGTCCGGCGCAGCCTTCCACCTTAAGGTTCTGGCAGACGTTGTACTGGCCTCTGAGGCAGGGTGCGCAGTGACCGCAGACGAGATGGGGGCGGGCAGTCGCCTTCATACCCGGGCGGAAGTCTTTGACCACAGAGCCTACGCGGACTATCTCGCCGCCGTATTCATGGCCCTGGATCATGGGATAGGTGTTGGCGAAGGGGTGCTTGCCGTAGTACATGTGGACATCTGAACCGCAGACGCCCACGCGGTGGATCTTCAGCAGGAGCTCGTTGGGCTTGAGCTCGCGAGGCGGCGGAACGTCGCGGAGGATGACGTTGTAGGGTTCTGTTAAGACTGCTTGTCGCATACAATATATTTTTTGGATGAGTTAATTAGTTGTCGGATACGTCGATCATGACCTTGAGAGATTTGTGACCTTCTTTCTCGATGAAATGATAGGCGTCGAGGTATTGGTCGAACGGGAAATGGCTGGTGATCAGCGGCGTGGTTTGGATACGGCCTTCTGCGATGAAGCGGACCGCCTCTTCATAATCTTCATGGCGGTACATCATGCTGCCGAGCACATTGAGTTCATGTTCGCCAAGGAAACCCATGTTGACGACAGGGTTCTCTTCGAAGACGCCGACGATGATGACTGTGCCGCCGTTTTCCACACCGGCGATCAGGTCCGTCACTGCGCCCTGGGCACCGGCTGCCTCGATACCCACCTGGAAGCCTTCAGATCCGAATACTCTTTTGACCGCGTCGGGGAAAGATTCCGTCGAGAGGTTGGCGGTTTCGGTTATGCTGCATTGACGGGCGACGGAGAGGCGGAAATCGCTCTTGGCGGTGGTCAGGAGTACTTTTTTCGCGCCTCTGGCGATAGCGAATTGCGCGATCAGGTTGCCGATCGTGCCTGCACCGGCTACGACCACATTCTTGCCTGTGAGAGGACCGGCGCGGAGGGTAGAGTGTGCGCCGACAGCGGCAGGTTCGATGAGCGCCGCCTGTTCATAGCTGACAGCATCCGGCACGGCGACGATGCGGTCTTCCGTCACCACGAAGTAGTCCTGAGCGGATCCGTTGGCGACGAAGCCCTGGACCGTGAGGTTTTGGCAAACGTTGTATTGGCCGCGGAGGCAGGGGGCGCATTTGCCGCAGACCACCTGGGGGCGGGCCGTGGCTTTCATGCCCGGGCGGACAGTCGTCACGGCTGAACCGACCTGTACGATTTCCCCGCTGTATTCGTGTCCCTGGATGACCGGATATTTCGTCACGAAGGGATGCTTGCCATGGAAGACATGGATGTCCGATCCGCATACGCCGATGCGGTGGATGCGAAGAAGGATTTCATTAGGCTTTAGCGGGGCCGGCATCGGGATTTCGCGGATCTCGATATCGCCGGGTGTGGTTAGAACGGCTTGTCTCATTTGATGAACGATTTTATTGTGATGAATTTTTTACAGACTTCGCGGGTTGCCGCCGGCGCGCCAGTGCGCTTCGATCTCTTCCAATGATTTGCCTTTGGTTTCGGGGATATAGAAGTAGCCCCAGCACAGGCCGAGGATGCAGACTGCGCTATAGATCCAGAAGGTGCCTGCGACACCGAGGGCGTTGACCATTCTTAGAAACGTAAAGGCGATAATGGCGTTGAATCCCCAATGCGAGAGGCTGCCGATGCTCATGCCCAGTCCTCTGACGTTGATGGGATAGATTTCAGAGATAAGCAGCCAGCCCAGCGGTGACAGGCTGATATTGATGAAGAAGATGAAGCAGATGATACTGAGCACCGAGAGGTAGATGAGGCTGCTGCCCAGTCTGTCCTTGAGGAAGAAGCAGAGGCCTGCCAGCGCCAGTGAGGGGATCATGCCATAGATGCCGATCATGTATAGTTTTCTCCTGCCTGCTTTATCCAGGAAGAATACCGAGACGCCGCAGGCGATGACGTTAACGATGCCGATAATGATGGCCGGGAGGATCGAGGCGGCATTGCCGGTGATGCCAGCCATTTTGAAAATGATTGGGGAATAGTAGATAATCGTGTTCACGCCCGAGAACTGCTGGAAGAAGAAGATGCCGACCGTGATGATGAGGGCGGGGCGCAGCCAGGGCTGGAGGATACCGTTGGCGCCTTTTGGTGCGTGTCGTTCGGCGGCCAGGTCCAGTTCGATTTCGCGAAAGGTTTTCTCCGCCGACTCCGGGGACTCCATGCTGGCGAGTACTTTTTTTCCTTCTGCATAGCGGTTTTTGCTGATGAGCCAGCGGGAGGTTTCCGGGAGGAAGATCATGCCGGTGAGCAGAACGATGCTCGGTACGACTCCAATGAGAAACATGGGACGCCAGGAGGCGGGGTTCGCGTTATTCGAAAAAAGATAATCGGTGATATAGGAGGCAAGGAGTCCGATGGTGATCATGAGTTGGTTGAGGGTGACCAGTGTGCCGCGATGAGCGGCAGGAGAGATTTCGGCGATGTACATCGGCACGACGTAGGAGGTGATGCCGATAGCGATGCCTACGAGGACGCGCATGGCGATGAGCATCTGGCTGGAGGTGGCGTAGGCGCAACCGAGGGCGCCGGCGGCAAAGATGATGGCGTTGATGATGATCATCTTTCGGCGGCCCAGGTAATCAGATAATTTTCCGCTGCAGATCGCACCGATGACGGCTCCGAAGAGGACGCCGGTGGTGAGCAGGGCGAGGGTATGGTCGCTGAGGGCCCAGTCGTCTTTCAGGGACGGGAGAGCTCCGGATATGACGCCGGTGTCGAATCCGAAGAGGAGGCCGCCGGTGGCGGCGATGAGGGCGATGAGGATGACGCGGGAGTTCATATGGTTATTTTGTTTAATCGATTAAGCAAATGGAGAACAAAATGGATAAGGTTAGAAAACGGGGCGGGAGACGGTGTTGCGGCGGCCCGAAGATCGGATGCGGCCCCGAGGTTTAGCGCCCGGGTGGTCGCTACGTCTCGCCGCAGGATTTTCCGATGATGAATTCCGTTCCGAGCAGCACCTTCTTTTTTGTTGTAGGGTGGTGCATGGTGTCGATCAGCGTGTCGACGGCGATCCTGCCGATATCGGCGAGCGGCTGGCGGCCGCGGGTGATCGGGCAGTAGAAGAGCTCGAATGCTTCGGATTCGTCGAAGCTGACAATACCCAGTCTTTCGGGCACGGGTATGTGGAGGGCATTGATATGGCGGAGGCCTTCTACGGCCAGGGTATCGGTGGCGAAGAAGATCGAGTCGCAGGCGGGCGAGAGGGCGAGGAGGTCGTCAATGGCTTGTTTGACTTCGTCCGTTACCCTGTCGGTAACGCCATCGGCTGGCCGGCGGCCGGCGATCTCTTTGATCAGTGCGGGGTCCGGGGACAACCCGGCTTCCGCCAGGGCGGCGAGGTAGCCATTTTTACGTTCTGCCAGGTTTAGGAGACCGGATTGGTACGACACGAATGCGATCCGCCTGTGGCCGGTCTTAGCGAGGTGGAGGGCAGACCGATGGGCGGCTTTGACATTATCGATAGAGATGATATTGGCTTCCACATTCGGCGGGATGCGATCGATGAGCACAAAAGGGATCTCATGACGATGCAGGTAGTCGATCTCTTTTTTACAGTCCATCACCGGGACGATGATCAGTCCGTCCACCTGGCGATCGACCAGCAGGTGGACCAGCCGGGCGAATTTGGCTGGGTCCTCATTCGAACTGCCATAGATCACTGTATAGTTGAGTTGCTGGCAGGCGGCCTCGATAGCTTTGGTTACGCCGCTCGTAAAGCGGTAATGAATATCGGCGACGATGACGCCGATGGTGTGGGTCTTGCTGGTTTTCAGGCTGCGGGCGATCTGGTTGGGGGTATAGTTGAGGTCGGCGGCTGCCTGTCTGATCCTGGCGGCGATTTCTTTGCCGACCCGTTTTTCTTCTTCCTGGTTATTCAGCACGTAGGAGACGAGGGCGGTGGAGACGCCGACTTTTTGTGCAATGTCCTTTAATGCTGCTCGCTTTGGCATGCGGATCGTTTGAGAGACAAATATACTTGTTTAATCGATTAAGCAAAATTTATTTTGGGGCGAGGGCGGCCGGAGGGGCGGGTGCTAGATGATCGGGATAGGCCTTGTGGCGGCGCGCACCGCGTAGCGCCGCCCGGCCCCGCACCTAACCGAGCGAAGCGAAGGTTACGAACGAGGAGGAGCGTGGCGAAGCAGCTCCGACGAAGTGCTAGGGGCCGCTCACAAGTCAGGCCTGTATCGGAATCGGACATGCCTGTATTGAAACCGGACGGGCAGCGGAGGAGCAGGTGCCGGATGTGACTGATAATGAATGAGTAGGAGAGATGGAATTGTTTTTGGCGTGTGTGGACAAAGCCCTCTCTTTATGATTAAGAATTATTTTCGGATTGCCTTGCGGAGCCTGGCGAAGAACCGGGTCTATTCCTTTATTAATATCATGGGGCTGGCTATCGGGATGGCGGTAGTCATGCTGATCGGCTTGTGGATGCGGGATGAAATCAACTACAACAAGGGGTTTCAGCATTATGACCGGATCGTGAGGGTGATGGTCAACCAGACGCATGGTAATGATACGCGGACGAACTGGTCGCTGCCGGTGCCGCTGGTGGTGGATATGAAAGCGCGGTATGGCGGCGATTTCAAGGAGATAGCGGCGACCAGCTGGAATTCGCTGCACGTGCTGGTGGTGGGCGATAAGCAGCTCAGCAGGCAGGGAATGTTTGTTCAGCCGGGCATGATTGACATCCTGGATCTGCGGACGGTCGATGGCCGGAAGGTGGCGCTCGATGATCCTTCGTCTATCCTGATCAATGAGAAGATGGCGAAAGCGCTATTCGGCGGGGATGATGTCGAGGGAAAGACGATACGGTTTGATGACAGCTCTGTCCTCAAGGTGGCGGGGGTATTCCCGGACCTGCCTTATAGCTCAGATTTTCAGGACGTGAATTATTTTGTGCCCTGGGCGAATTATGAGTCCACCCATGCCTGGGTGAAAGAGGCGGTCAAATATTGGAACGAGAATGCTTTTCAGGCTTTTGCCTTGTTACAGGACAGGGCGGATCTCGGGAGGATGCAGGCCAAGGTCAGCGGAGAGCTGAAGGGGCATAAGCGAACTGATAAACCGGAGGTGCTGCTGTTTCCCATGAGCAAATGGCATCTGTACGGGGATTGGCTTGGCGGCAAAAATGTCGGCGGAACGATCCAATTCGTCTGGATGTTCGGCATCATCGGCGTATTCGTGCTGCTGCTGGCTTGTATCAACTTTATGAATCTTAGTACTGCCCGGTCGGAGAAAAGGGCGAAGGAGGTGGGTATCCGCAAGTCGGTGGGATCGCTGCGGGGGCAGCTAATCGGGCAGTTCCT
>PMUF01000289.1 GCA_003167015.1 Chitinophagaceae bacterium
GTCGACACCGGCCCTACACTGGTGACGATCGCCGCATTGTTGGCGCCGATCCGCCGCATGCCCGCTGACAGCATAAACGAAGGGATCACCGTCGCCACCAGGGCCAGCATAATGCCATAGCCCCACAACATCCCGCTGCCCGCGCCGGTCGGCAGGGGAGCATGGTCGCCAAGGGCCTGCCGGATGAAGAAATGCGCCAGCACCCCCAGCGTAGCCGTCAGCATGCTGTACGTCGTAAATTTGGCCGCGCCGACCAACGGCACCAGCCTGCCTGTCCCGGATAAGTAGACGGCATAGGTGATCGCACATAAAAAGACCAGGAAACTGCCCCAGTAAAAATTCGGATTGCCAGTGTCGATCTTCAATTCGCCGAAGTAGGCGATCCCGATGCCGGTATAGGTCAGCACCAGCGCGATGAGCTGTACCCGGCTGATCCGCTGGCGAAATACTATGGCATTGATCAGCACGGCGAAACTCGGATAAAGGAACAGGATCAGCCGCTCCAATCCCGCGGAGATGTACTGCAAGCCTACAAAATCGAAGAAACTGCTCAGGTAATAGCCCAACAGCCCCAGCGCGATCACCCAGCCCCATTGCCGTCTGTTCATGCGCACATTCCCCTCCTTGCGGCTGCCCCAGAAGGCCGCCAATACGTAGAACGGCAGGGACAGTAACATCCGTAATGCCAGCAGGGTCAGCGCATCGGTATGGGTGGAACGAAAAGCTAATTTGACGAGGATNNCCATCACACCGCCACGTTAAAATCCCTCAGGGCGTCGTTAAGACTGGTTTTCAGGTCCGTACTGGGTTTGCGCCGGCCGATGATCAGCGCACAGCTGACGTTATATTCCCCCGCCGGAAATTTCTTGGCATAACTCCCCGGAATGACGACACTGCGTGACGGCACCCGGCCTTTGTATTCTATCGGCTCAGGCCCGCTGACGTCTATGATCTTCGTCGACTGCGTCAACACGACGTTGGCGCCCAGCACCGCCTCTTTTTCCACGATCACGCCTTCGACGACAATGCTGCGACTCCCGAGGAAAGCGCCGTCTTCAATGATCACCGGAGAAGCCTGCAGGGGCTCCAGCACCCCGCCGATACCCACCCCGCCGCTGAGATGCACTCCCTTCCCGATCTGCGCACAGCTGCCGACCGTCGCCCAGGTATCCACCATAGTGCCCTCGTCGACATAAGCCCCGATGTTGACATAACTGGGCATCAGCACCACATTCCTGGCCAGGAAAGCGCCATAGCGGGCTACCGCATGCGGAACGGCCCGCACCCCCAGCTCCTTATAATTCTTCTTCAACAGCATTTTATCGTAAAATTCGAATGGCGCCATCTCCCAGGTCTGCATCGGCTGAATGCCGAAATAGAGCAGGATAGCCTGCTTGACCCATTCATTGACGGTCCACCCGGACTCGGCCGGAGCCGCTACCCGCAGCCGCCCCTTATCTACTTCTTCTATCACCGCTCTTACCGCATCCGCATACCTGGCGTCTTTTAACAGTTCACGGTTGCCCCAGGCTTCCGCAATCAATTCTTTCAATTCCATCACTGATTTTTTTGGCAAACATACTATTTTTGCGGTCGTGGAAAACAGTAAGGACTTCGAAAAAGACATCGCGGCTTGTCTGACTACCCTGCAAGCAGGCGGTCTCCTCCTCTACCCGACCGATACGATCTGGGGCATTGGTTGCGATGCGACCAATCCGGATGCGGTCAAAAAAGTATATGCCCTGAAGCAACGGGCTGAATCCAAAAGCCTCATCGTCCTGATGGCTGATCAGCGGGACATTCTCAAATATACCAGCCAGCCTGACCTGCGCATCTTCGATTTTCTCGCCACTACCCACAAACCCACCACCATCATTTATGAAGGCGCCATGGGGCTGGCGGACAACCTGGTCAACGCCGACGGAACAATTGGTATCCGACTGGTCAACGAACCTTTTTGCCGCCACCTGATCAAACGTTTTCGCAAGCCCATCGTATCCACCTCCGCCAACCTCTCCGGAGATCCTTCGCCGGCCATCTTCAAAGACATCGACAGCCGGATCAAAGCGGGCGTCGATTACGTCGTACAATATCGCCAGGACGATGACAGTCCCCGGCAATCCTCCGCCATCCTGAAATGGCACTCCAACGGCGAAGTGACCGTCATCCGTCCCTGAAAAAGCGTAATTTTGCCCCCGTGCAGAAATTCCTGGTCATACAAACAGCGTTTATTGGTGATGTGGTGTTAGCGACGGCTCTCCTCGAAAAATTACACAACCATTTCCCCGATGCCCAAATCGATTTTCTTGTCAGGAAGGGTAATGAGGCGCTACTCATCAACCACCCTTACTTGCACGAAGTGCTCGTCTGGGATAAAAAGCAGCATAAGCTGCGGAACCTCTGGCGTCTCATCCGCCGCATCCGCCGGACGAAATATGACAAGGTGATCAACGTGCAACGGTTTGCCGCTACCGGGCTGTTGACAGTCTTCTCCGGCGCCGCAGAAACGATCGGTTTCGACAAGAACCCGATGAGCTTTTTATTCACCCGGAAAATTCCCCACGTTGTGAGCACCTCCGGCGCACCACTTCATGAAATCAACCGCAACCAACGGCTGATCGCAGCGTTCACGGATGATCTCCCGGCCAAGCCCCGGCTGTATCCCTCCGCAGATGATCTAACCAAAGTCCGGTCTTATCAGGGCCGGCCCTATATCACGGTATCCCCCGCCTCTGTCTGGTTCACCAAGCAATACCCGCCGGAAAAATGGGCCGCGTTCATACGTGAAGCGCCGGCCTCCTATACCGTCTATCTCCTGGGCGCCCCGTCTGACAAAGAGCTATGCGAACAGATCCGGGCGCTCGCCCCGACCGCCAACATCATCATCCTCAGCGGCCAGCTCACCTTCCTCCAGTCCACTGCCCTTATGAAGGAAGCGGCTATGAATTATGTCAATGACTCGGCCCCTATGCACTTCGCTTCAGCCGTCAACGCTCCGGTCACAGCCGTCTATTGCTCTACCATTCCCGCCTTCGGCTTCGGCCCCCTCTCGGATAAAAGTTTTATCGTCGAGATCAAAGAGCCGCTGGACTGCCGCCCATGCGGCCTCCACGGCTATCGCGCCTGCCCAAGGGGACATTTTCATTGCGCTTATAAAATTCAGGAGGCTCAACTTTTGCAAACTCTGACAGGCAATAACCTGTCGAATCTTCCGCACATTATTTAACTTCGCGCCCGGCCGTAGGCTGAACCCAGCCCCGGCCAACGGCCACCGGCCGAATCGCCATCACTATGGATATCCAGTGCACAGACAAAGAATTGTTCGTATTCGAAAAGATCGCCCAGGCCGCGGCAGTGATGAACGTGCCTTGCTACCTCATCGGCGGCTTCGTCCGTGACCGGTTGATCGGCCGCCCCACCAAAGACGCCGACATTGTCTGTACAGGCGACGGGATCAAATTGGCGCATCAGGTGGCAGCCATCCTGCAGCCCAAGCCTTCCGTCTCCTTTTTCAAGAACTTCGGCACCGCCCAGATCAAATGGGAAGACTGGGAAATAGAATTTGTCGGCGCCCGGAAAGAAAGCTACCGGGCTGAATCCCGCAATCCCGACGTCGAACCGGGTACCATGGAAGACGACCAGCTCCGGCGCGATTTTACCATTAATGCCATGGCGATCAGCCTTAACGCAGCAGACTTTGGGCGCCTGATCGATCCCTTCGAAGGCCGGAAAGACCTGGAAAAAAAACTGATCCGGACCCCGCTGGACCCGCTGCGTACGTTCAGCGACGATCCGTTACGCATGATGCGGGCCATCCGCTTTGCTACCCAGCTGAACTTTATCATCGACGACAGTACGCTGGGCGCCATCACGGCAGACGCCCCAAGGATTAAGATCGTTTCCCAGGAAAGGATCACCGACGAACTGAACAAAATTATCCTCAGCCCAAAACCCTCCATCGGGTTGGATCTTCTTTACCGGACGGGCCTGCTGAACATTATCTTTCCGCAAATGGTGGACCTCGTCGGAGCGGAATATATCGACGGTCACGGTCACAAGGATAATTTTTATCATACCTTGCAGGTCGTTGATAATATCAGCCGGCATACGGACGATCTCTGGCTGCGCTGGGCCGCCATCCTGCATGATATCGGCAAGCCGGCCACGAAAAAATTCGAAAAAGACCAGGGCTGGACCTTCCATGGTCACGAAGTGGTGGGTGGCCGTATGGTGCCGAAGATATTCGCCCGGCTCAAGCTGCCGCAAAACGAAAAAATGCGCTTCGTGAGGAAAATGGTCGAATATCACCTGCGCCCCATCAGCCTCACGAAGGAGAATATTACGGACTCGGCCATTCGCCGGCTCCTCTTCGATACCGGTGACGACATCGACGCGCTCATGACCCTCTGCGAAGCGGATATCACTTCGAAGAACAGGCAAAAGGTTCGGCGCTTCCTGGATAACTTTGAGCTGGTACGGGAAAGGCTGAAAGAGGTCGAAGAAAAAGACCGGGTCCGCAACTGGCAACCACCCGTCACCGGAGAAATGATCATGGAAAAATTCGGCCTGCCTCCGGGCAGAACGGTGGGCGAACTGAAGAATGCCATCCGCGAAGCTATCCTGGACGGAGTCATTGAGAATAATTATGAATCAGCGTATAACTTCATGATGGAAAAAGCTGCCGCCCTGAACCTTACTGCAGTGAAGTAGGGGTCGGGAGTACAACCGGGGGCCAGCTTTGTTTTTGTTGAATTTATGTATCTTGTGACCTATAAATTGCATAAAAGCCATGGCGATCTTGAAATTCCGGATCTATTTTGAGGAAGATGACAGCATATACAGGGATGTGGTAGTGCGACACACGCAAAGCTTCTTGCAACTGCACCAGGTGATCCTGAAAGCCTATGAATTCGACAGTAAGCACCAGGCCACCTTCTATCGCAGCAACGATAACTGGCAGCGTGGCCGGGAGATCTCGCTCGAAAAATACAATAAACCCTATAAGGCCGACCCGTTGCTGATGGAAGCCACCACCATTGGGTCGGAGATCCGTGACCCCAATCAGAAATTCGTTTATGTGTACGATTTCGTCAAGAACTGGAGCTTCCTGGTCGAACTGATCAACGTGTCCAAAGAAGAAAGCGGAAAATTGGACTACCCTGCCGTCGTCAAGTCGGAAGGTATCCCTCCTTCCCAATATGGCACCAAAGGATTGGTAGGTGATAAGCTGACCGAAATGGAAGAGAAATACGATCTGACCAAAGGGACAGAAGGCTTTGGCGTGAAGGGCGGCGAAGGCGAAGACATCGAAGAAGAAGAGGAAGCTGAAAAGGAAGAGGGTGAAGGCGAAGAGGGCGCCGCAGAAGACGAAATCATCTAAGCGCTTGCAAGCACCTACCGTTATAATTATTGTAGGACCGACGGCAGTAGGAAAGACAGCGGCTGCCATCCGGCTGGCAGCGGAGTTGCAAACTAAGATCATCTCCGCCGATTCCCGCCAGTGTTACCGCGAATTAAATATCGGCGTAGCCAAACCCTCCGCGGCAGAGCTCAACGCCGTTCACCACTATTTTATCGATTCTCACTCCATCCGGGAGGAAGTGAATGCGGCCGTTTTCGAGCAATTGGCCCTGCAATGGACAGCCGATATTTTCCGCGATACTACCACCGCTGTCATGGTAGGCGGTACCGGCCTCTATATCAAGGCCTTTACCGACGGTCTCGATGATATCCCCCCCGTCGACCCCGACGTCCGCCGGCAGTTGCACCATCAATATCAACAGGAAGGCCTCGCCTGGCTCCGGCAGGAAATCAGCCGTCTCGATCCCACCTTCTTTGCTGAAGGCGAATCGCTGAACCCCCATCGCCTCCTGCGGGCGCTGGAAGTGCGGTTGTCGACGGGCCGGTCGATCCTTTCTTTCCGCAGCCGGACGCCACAGCAGCGCCCTTTCCATATCCGCAAAATCGGCCTGCAACTGCCAAAGGAAGAACTCCACCGCCGCATCCACGACAGGGTAGACACGATGATGCAGCATGGACTCCTCGAAGAAGTAAAAAGCCTGCTTCCCTACCGGACTCACAAAGCCCTTC
>PMUF01000108.1 GCA_003167015.1 Chitinophagaceae bacterium
CATTTGCGCCGGCAGCTCCAATCCCGGGAAGTAGAGTTGCAGCAGCTTTACCTGAAAAAGATTGCCGAATTTGAAAAGAGGCTGGAAAAGGCCAGCCACCTCAGGATGATCGTAGATATCTGATCGACTGCTTTCCTTCGCAAAATAGCAGGTCCAGCACAGAGAGATGGGGGATAAACCCGATCCTTTCCCCGAACACCTGGCGGTAAGGGCGTACTTCCCCGTCGTCTACTAAGCCGGTGATGCGGCCAATCGCCAAGCCCGCACCGCGGAGGCCCGCCATGCCCTCGCCCGGCCCGGCCACTCCTCCTGCCAAATGCTTAGGCAGGATCTTTCCTCGCCAGTCTGTCGCCTTGTCTGCAGCATACCCTTTTTCATAGCTCTCCGTCAGTCTTACCGGAATAGATATTCCCAGCGCTTTTACCGTCCATTCAAAGCAAACCAGGTTCCAGTCCAGGAGAAAATTCCACTGCTTCCTGTATAGCCCCTCCAGTTCATCCCGGTAAAATTCGAACCATGGCGAACGACTGTAACAGGAGACGATCGTCTTCCAATGTTGCGACTGCCAGGGCCGGGCATTCGAAATCCTGACATCCTTTATCAGCGCCTTTTGATCCCTTCCCCGCACCAGCGGAATGCTCAAATCGATCACCCCTTCGGCGCCCGCAATCTGGCAACGATTGCGAAAACTCATTTTTTGGTAGCTTTCGTATTGCTCAAAAACTATATTCGAAAAATTATACAAAGTTTTATATAATATAATCGATGGAAAGTATTGTGAATCAATTACTATTGTCATCATATTAATACAGTCTCCATTTGTTTGCAACAAGACCTGAAAAATGGGCCCCTCATCCGAAACAAGGGGTATTTTTTATCTATTTTTAATTGATATAATTATATTTAATTAAATGATAATTAATAAATTAAGACAAATATTTTAAACCTATTAAAATTAGTATCCTTCTTTCGGTTTTCCCCTGGGCCGAAAAGGGCCAAAAACTAAGCCTTTTAGTATAAAAAATTGCCTTGGCCAAAGGTACGGAATTCCCCCTGCTCCGCCTCGCTCCTACCCTGCCCGGAAAAGAACAACTACTGTATCGAATATGGACAATGCCTCCCCTCGGTATCCGGCAAGCATTTGATTGTCAGGTACTGGCATTTCGGCACGCCCTTCGCTGCTCTCCTACTGCTCTACCTATCATCATCATTAATTGGCTAACCATATGCTCAGGAACTTTTTGACCATCGCCGGCCGTTCGCTTCGTCGCAACAAGTCCACCACCACCATCCACATCCTGGGGCTGGCACTGGGCATGGCCACTTTTCTGCTGATCGCCTTTTACGTGCAGCATGAGGTCAGCTATGACCGTTTCAATAAAAAAGCCGACCGCATCGTCCGGGTGGTCTTTCGGGGGAAAATGAACGGAGGCGAGATAAAAGAGGCCAACGTGATGCCGCCGGTTGCTGCCACTTTAAAGGCGGATTTCCCCGAAGTATTGGACGCCGTCCGGCTTCGTAATACCGGTGTTCATCTCATCAACTACGGCAATAAGACCTTCCGGGAAGATGCCCTCGCCTTTGTCGATTCCAATTTTTTCCGGATGTTTACTCTGCCATTGCTGGAAGGCGATGCCAACACTGCCCTGCTCCGGCCTAACACTATCGTCATCACCAGGGCGGTCGCTGAAAAGTATTTCGGCAAAGAGGACCCTATCGGCAAGGTGCTCCAGTTCCCGGACGATCATGCGGCACTCACGGTCACCGGGCTCATCGACAGCGTGCCAGACAATTCCCACTTCCATTTTGACCTCTTTGCGTCTATGACAACCCTGCCCGAAGCACGGCAGCCCAGCTGGATGACATCCAACTTTTTCACCTATCTGGAATTACCGAAAGGCTATGACCCTGAAAAACTGCAGGCCAAACTACCCGGTGTGGTGGACAAATATATCGGCCCTCAATTACAAAAAGCGATGGGAGTGTCCATGTCCCAATTCAAGACCAGCGGTAATATCCTGAGCTTCGAGCTACAGCCGCTGACGTCCATCCATCTGCACTCCAATCTGAACGGCGAGCTCGACGCTCCCGGGGATATCCATTATGTATATATCTTCAGCGCCATAGCCCTGTTCATGCTCCTGATTGCCTGCATTAATTTCATCAACCTCAGCACAGCGGGGGCAAATAAACGCGCCAGGGAAGTGGGCATCCGGAAGGTACTGGGCTCGGTACGCGGGCAATTGGTCGGCCAGTTCCTCACCGAATCCCTGTTGCTGACGATCGTCAGCACGCTCATCGCCCTCGGGCTGGTTTACTGGGCACTCCCGTTCTTCAACAGGCTGGCAGGCCAAAACCTGACCATCCACTGGGGGGCTAATCCCTGGTTGGTGCCCGCCTTGCTGCTGCTTATAGTGCTGACCGGGCTACTGGCAGGCGCCTACCCGGCCTTTGTCATATCCGCCTTTAAACCAACTGCCGTGCTGAAAGGTCAGCTCACTTCCGGCAGGAAGAGCGCAGGTCTGCGCAGCGGGCTGGTCGTCTTCCAATTTATTATCTCCATCGGCCTGATCATCGGCACCCTCGTCGTCTACCGCCAGCTGTCCTTCATCCAACATGAAAAATTAGGCTATGACCGCGACCAGGTGCTGGTCATTCAACAGACAGGCTGGTTGGGAGATCACCAGGACTATTTTCGTCAACAACTGCTGCAGGATCCCCGGGTGGTCAGGGTCTCCGCCTCAGGTTACCTTCCGGCAGGAGATACCTATGGGAATAACTTCCTGATTTATTCCGATAATAACAAGAGTCAGCTTGTCAATAGCCTTCGGTACGAGGTTGACGACCAATATATCCCGACCCTGGGAATGGAAATGGCGGCAGGCCGCAATTTCTCGCCTGCCTTCGGCGCAGACAGCACCGGCATCATCATCAATGAAACGGCGGCCCGAAACTTCGGCTGGCTGAATCCCGGCCAGTCGGGCCCGGCCGCAGTATCCAAAGCGCTCAATCATACGCTCACCCGGCCGGACAATGATGGCCCGGTCATCACGTATCATGTCGTCGGTGTAGTGAAGGATTTTCATTTCCGGTCTTTCCACGACTTGATCACTCCACTCGTCATGACCTTAAGCAGCGGAGCAGGAAGTAATTTCATCGTCAGGACG
>PMUF01000404.1 GCA_003167015.1 Chitinophagaceae bacterium
ATATTGACGGTCCGGACGCTCCTTCGGACCAGGAACTGGTCGCCGCCTACCGCCAATCGTCCGACCTGAAAATCCTGGCCCGGCTTTACCAGCGATACCTCGACCTGCTGTATGGCGTCTGTCTCAAATACCTCGGCGAAAGAGAGGCTGCCAGAGATGCCGTCATGGAGATCTTCGAAGAACTGTCGCAGAAATTGCTCAAACATGAGGTGACCCATTTCAAAGGCTGGTTATATACCCTGGCCAGGAATCACTGCCTCATGCAGTTACGCTCATCGGGCAGGGTAAAGATCCATTCTTTCGATCCCGAGGGTATGCAAACGGCGGATGACTGGCATCTGAATGATAAAATGGAGCAGGAAGCCCGGCTGGACCGTCTGTCGTCCTGTATAGAGGCCCTCTCCGCAGAGCAGCGGACGGCCGTCCGCCTTTTCTACCTGGAGAACAAATGCTATAAAGAAATTGAAACGATCACCGGCCTGGATTGGAATAAAGTGCGCAGCCTTATTCAGAATGGAAGACGTAACCTGAAGATTTGTATGCAACGCCGTCCCGGGTTATTACCCGACATTCACAAACCGGACCCGGAAGGAGCCGACCCCGCAATAGCCTTGTAAATGAGCAGTACGAAAAAATATAATACGACATATTCCGCTGCAGATATTGAAAAATACCTGAGGGGAGAGCTATCCCCCAGGGAAATGCACGACCTGGAAAATGCGGCCCTGGAAGATACCTTCCTGGCTGACGCCCTGGACGGTATGTCAACCCTCCTTTCCGGCCCGGGCAGCGATCTCGACGAACTGCATACAAGGCTGAATGCCAGGGTAGCAGCCGGGCAGGGCAGGAATAATATCCGGCGACCCATCCCGCGGTGGCCGATAGCCGCCTCCATCATCTTATTGCTGGGCATCGGTTGTGTCGTCTATTATACTTTCCTGACCGGCGCCCGGTCAAAAATCGTTGCCCCTGCTCCCTCCGCCGCTGCCCCTTCATCTCCCGTCGCTGCCGCTTCACCCCCTCCGGCCGAAACGACCCCCTCCCTGAAACAAACGGTACCCCCGGCCTCAGCAGAATACAAGGTCCGTCAGAAAGCACCACCAGCCGTCATCCCCAGGGACAAGAACACAGCCGATGCCGAAGCAGATACGGTTGCCGGGACATCCGCCACAGCCGGCATCGCTATAAAACCACCCGCTGCGCTCTCCCGCCAATTAGAGGGCCGGGCCGGAGGCCTCAGCCTCGATTCTTCCGTCCGGATATCCATGGCCAACGAATTATACAAACGGGCAGCCAATTCCCTGGTCTTCAGCGGAAGGGTCCTCGACGCCCACGACAATCCTGTCCCGGGCGCCTCTTTAACCCTCAAAGGCTACAGAAATACCGGTACGGTGACAGATCAACAGGGACAATTCAAATTTTATCTCCCTCCCCAGGATTCCAACCGGTACCTGACGGTCGCCATGATAGGATATGGGCAAAAATCCCTTCCGTTGAATACCCTCATTACGGATAACATAACTGACCATGTCATCCACCTGCAGCCCAATGATGCCGCCCTGCAAGAAGTGGTGATCAGCGGTTTTGACAGCAAACGGAAAGAGACCCTGGCTACCGCACCTTCAACCAGCGAAGAAGAATTGGATTCCCTTTGGCAGAAGGCCCGGCCTGTCATCGGTAGGACGGCCTACCTCTACTACCTGGATACCGCTCGAAAAGCCCTGGCAATGGATTCCTCTATCACAGGAACGGAGACGATCTCCTTTGAAGTCGACAAAAAGGGAGCACTGACTTCATTCAAGATCGAACAATCCCTTTCCCCCGCCCATGACGAGGCCATCATTCGCCTCGTGAAAGAGGGACCGGCCTGGCAGCTCCTGAAACAGAAAAAGGACCGCGTCCAAGTTAGTCTCCATTTCTGACGTACATTCGGCCCTCAAAACCACCATTACATGAAGCAGTTACTGATCTTACTCGCCATCACGGGCCACCGGTCCCAGTTAGCCGGCGCCCAGCCACTAAAGACGCCGCCCCCCTCGACACCGCAGTATGTGAAACAGGATTTCGGCCTCTCAACCATTGAACTGTCCTATTCCCGGCCGAATATAAAAGGCCGTAAAATCTTCGGCGACCTCGTACCATTCGGCAAAGTCTGGCGGACAGGCGCCAACCAGGCCACGACCCTGACCTTCGGTGACCCTGTCACCATCGGCGGTATGACTATCCCGGCCGGAAAATATGGATTGCTCAGCATACCCGATGCCGGCGAATGGACCATCATCATCACGCACCAGACAGACGTGACGAATGCAGCAGCCTACAAACCGGACCAGGACATCGTCCGCATCAAGGTCACTCCGCAGCAGCTACCCTTTTCCGTGGAGACTTTCACGATCCTGTTCGCCGATGTCGCCCCTTCTTCCTGCGACCTCGAGTTGATCTGGGATAATATCCTCGTCAGTTTTCCGATCACCACGGACGTCGACTCCAAAGTCATGGCGCAAATCGACAATGTCATGAATAAGGATACCCACCCGTACTTTGCAGCGGCCTTTTATTACCTGGAAAATGGGAAAGACCTGAATAAGGCGCTGGAATGGTTCAATCAGGCGATCGCCCAGGACCCCACAGCCTATTTTGCGGTCTATCAGAAAGCCCGCTGCCTGGCTAAGCTGGGGCGCAAACAAGAGGCTATCACGACGGCCAAACAAGGCATTGACCTGGCCCAGAAAGCCAACAATGCAGATTATGTGGCGCTGAATCAGAAGC